>DASSVX010000268.1:0-4449 GCA_035705655.1 Casimicrobiaceae bacterium | reverse complement strand
GGCCAAGGGCGGAATTGAACCACCGACACAAGGATTTTCAGTCCTCTGCTCTACCAACTGAGCTACTTGGCCATGAACTGCAGCGGCCGGAGCTTCCGTTCCCGCGAAAGCTTCCGGCCGAAGCGGCGAATTATACCAGCGCGTCCGCGCTCCGCGGACGACCCCGGGAGCGTCGAGCGCTCGATACGTGCGGGTGCGCGACGTGCCGCGCTACATCGCGAAGAACTGCATCAATTCGCGCAGGGTCTCGTCCGGAGCCTCTTCGGCAAGGTAGTGACCTGCCTGCAGCGCGCGGCCCCGCACGTTCGTCGCGACCGCGCGCCAGTCGGCGAGCGGATCGAACAGCCGGTTCACGACCCCGCGCTCGCCCCATAAAACCAGCATCGGGCAGGTGATCTTCTGTTCCGCCGCGTCGTGCTCGAGGTCGATCGACGCGGCGGCGCGATAGTCCTCGCAGCTCGCATGAATCGTTTCGGGGTTGCTGAAACAGCGCTCGTATTCGGCGAGCGCGCACAGGTCGAAATGCTCGAGGCCGGTCCCCCAGCCGCCGAGCTTGCGCCGCAGGTAATACACGGGATCGGCGCCGATCATCCGTTCCGGCAGGTCGAACGGCTGGATCAGGAAGAACCAGTGGTAGTAGGCCGTGGCGAACGCCCGATCGGTGCGCTCGTACATCGTGCGCGTCGGCGAGATATCCAGAACGACGAGCTGCGTCACCGCGCCGGGATGGTCGAGACACAATCGGTGCGCGACGCGGCCGCCACGATCGTGGCCGACGAGCCGAAACTGCGCGTGACCGAGATTGCGCATCAGCTCGACCATGTCCTGCGCCATCGCGCGCTTCGAATACGTCGCGTGCGTGCCGTTGGACGGCGGCTTGCCCGAGTCGCCGTAGCCACGCAGATCCGCGCACACGACCGTGCAATGCCGCGCCAGCGCGGGCGCCACCCGATGCCACATCGCGTGCGTCTGCGGATAGCCGTGCAGCAGCAACACCGCCGGTCCATTGCCGCCGACCACGCAGTGGATTTGCGTCGATGCGGTACCGATGCGATGGGTCGTGAAACCCGGGAACAGCGGCGACCCGCTCATCGCAGGCGCAGCCGCAACGACACCGGCGAGCGACGATCCATCCTAATGAATCTCGGGATCGGGTGTGGGCGACGTGCCTTCGAGAAAATCGAAATCGCAACCGTCGTTCGCCTGCGAAATGTGCTGCTGGTAGAGCGCACCGAAGCCGCGCTCGAAATGGCGCTCGGGCCGGCGCCATGCGGCGCGCCGGCGCGCCAATTCAGCATCGTCGACGTCGAGGTGCAGGCGGCGCCCGGGCACGTCGAGCACGATCGTGTCGCCGTCGTGAACGAGCGCAAGCGGGCCGCCGACGTACGATTCGGGTGCCACGTGCAGCACGCATGCGCCATAACTCGTTCCGCTCATCCGGGCATCGGAGATGCGCACCATGTCACGCACGCCCTGCTCGAGCAGCTTTTTCGGGATCGGGAGCTGGCCCCATTCGGGCATGCCGGGTGCGCCGAGCGGGCCCGCGTGCTTCAGCACGATGACCGAGTCGGCGGTCACCGGCAGCGCCGGATCGTCGATGCGCGCGGCCATGTCGTTGTAATCGGCGAACACGATCGCCGGTCCCCGGTGCCGCAGCAATCGCGCCTCGGCCGCGGCGGGCTTGATCACGGCGCCATCCGGCGCGAGATTGCCGCGCAGGACGGCAAGGCTTCCGGACGCGACGAGTGCGCGTTCGCGCGGCAGGATCACATCATCGTTGAATACTTCCGCCTCGCCGATTGCCTCGCGCAGCGTCGCGCCCTCGACGGTGCGCGCATCGAGCGCGAGCAGGTCGCGAATGCACGCCATCAATGCGCGCAGTCCCCCGGCGTAATAGAAATCCTCCATCAGGTACTTGCCTGCCGGACGCACGTTCGCGACGAGCGGCGTGCGCCGCGACAACGCGTCGAAGCGGTCGATCGACAAGGCAATGCCGGCGCGGCGTGCCATCGCGACGAGATGCACGACGGCATTCGTCGATCCGCCGAGCGCCAGCACCGTGGTGATCGCATTGTCGAAGCTGTCGGCGCTGAGGATGTCGCGCGGCTTCACGTCCTCCCACACCATGTCGACGATGCGCCGTCCGGTGGCGGTCGCCATGCGCGCATGCCGCGAATCGGCCGCAGGAATCGACGCTGCACCGGCGAGCGTCATGCCGAGCGCCTCGACGGCCGACGTCATCGTCGACGCCGTACCCATCGTCATGCAATGGCCGGGCGAGCGCGCAATGCCGTTCTCGATTTCCTCCCACGCCTCGTCGGACAGCTTGCCTGCGCGTTTCTCCGCCCAGTATTTCCAGGTATCCGATCCCGAGCCGAGGAACTGGCCGCGCCAATCGCCGCGCAGCATCGGTCCGGCCGGCAGAAAGATCGCCGGCAGGTTCATGCTGATGGCGCCCATCATGAGCGCGGGGGTGGTCTTGTCGCATCCGCCCATCAGCACGGCGCCGTCGGCCGGATACGAGCGCAGCAGCTCCTCCGTTTCCATCGCGAGCAGGTTCCGGTAGAGCATCGTCGTCGGCTTCTGGAACGGCTCCGACAGCGTGAGCGCGGGCATCTCCACCGGAAATCCGCCGGCTTGCCACACGCCGCGCTTCACCTCCTCGGCGCGCTGGCGAAAGTGCGTGTGACACGGGTTGATGTCGCTCCACGTGTTGATGATCGCGATAACGGGCTTGCCGAGATAATCGGCGCGCGCGTAACCCATCTGCGCGGTGCGGGAGCGGTGGCCGAACGCGCGCAGGTCGGACGTTCCGTACCAGCGGTGCGATCGAAGGTCTTCGGGGCGTTTGCGCGATGGCGACACGAACGATCTCGATGGGCCCGCCGCTTGCTTCGAAAAGCGGTGACCGGCACGTATTTGCCGCGCATCGGCGCCGTTCACGGCAGTGCGCACGAAAGCGCGGTCGGGAGCCGTCCGACGTCGCGGGAAATTCTCCTGCCGGACGCTGCATTTTTTGCAGAGTATAGCGCCGCGCGCGAAGATGGATTCGTGCCCCGTGTGTTGGAAACAGGATCGGGAGGTTGTCATGACATCGTCTCTACCCAATCACGCGGGCCGTCTGGCGATGCAGCTCGCATTGCTCGCGGCGCTCGCGCTGCTGATCGCCTTTCCGGCGTACGCCGGGGACAAGATCGCTCCCGATGCGAAAGCCAACCTGCCTGCGCCAGCCGAGGCAAAAGCCAACCCGCCCGCACAAGCCGCGGACGGCAGCGGCGCCGCCGGCAAGATCGACCCCGACAAGCTGTTCGGCGCCATCGTGAAGGTGTCGACCCACTCGGTGCCCGATGCGCGCAGCGCCGATTCGCTCGGCACCGCGCGCGAGGGAACGGGTGTGGTCATCGGCAAGGACGGCCTGGTGCTGACGATCGGCTATCTGCTCGTCGAGGCCGACAAGGTCGAGGTCACCGATTCGAAGGGCCGCGTATCTCCGGCCACGATCGTCGCGAACGATCAGACCAGCGGCTTCGGCCTGTTGCGCACGCTGGTGCCGATCGACGCGACACCGATCCCTCTCGGCGACTCGGGCAAGTCCACCGAACGCGAGCCGGTGCTGATTGCCAGCGCCGGCGGCGAAGGCGCGTCGTTCGCGTGGATCGTGTCGAAGCGTCCGTTCACCGGCAACTGGGAATATCGCCTCGACTACGCGTTGTTCACGAGCCCGCCCACCACCGACTGGAGCGGCGCGGCGCTGATCGACGGCGATGGCAAGCTGCTCGGCATCGGCTCGCTGATCGTGCGCGAAGCCACCGACGGCGATACGAAGCTGCCCGGGAACGTGTTCGTGCCGATCGATCTTTTGAAGCCGATCCTTGCCGATCTCGTGCGGCAGGGCCACCGCGCAGGACCCGCGCGGCCGTGGCTCGGTGTCAGCGCGGACGAACTGCAGGGCCACCTCTTCGTGACGAAGGTGTTACCCGACAGTCCCGCCGAGCGGGCGGGTCTCGTCGTGGGCGACATCATTCTCGGCGTCGGCACGGATCCCGTGCGCAACCAGGATGAGTTCTATCAGCATGTATGGGCGCGGCGGCAAGCCGGCGACGAAGTACCGCTCAAGGTGCTGAAAGGCGTCGACGTGAAGGACATCGCGGTTCGCTCGATGGACCATCTCGCGTACTACCGGCCGCAGTCGACGATCTGAGTCGGGACGCGACGCTGCATCGCAGGCGCCGAATCCCTCGGCTTCGCGCGCCGGCCGCTAGAATGCGCGACACCGCGCAGCGTCTTCGCTCGTGCGAAGACGACGATGCCGGCCTTCCGACGCCAGGCTCATGCCCCTCTTCGCACTGACGATCTTCGCGAGTGCGTTCCTTCTCTTTCTGGTCCAGCCCATCATCGCGAAGCAGATCCTGCCGTGGTTCGGCGGGTCGGCCGCGGTATGGACGACCT
>DASSVX010000267.1:0-15284 GCA_035705655.1 Casimicrobiaceae bacterium | reverse complement strand
GGACTATAATTCCTGCCCCGGTCCGGCTAATCACGCCCGGACAAGGGCAGAGAACCCATCCACATTACGGTGAGCCCCATGGACATGCGAGACGTCCAACCCGATGCCGACCCGCAGGAGACGCGGGAATGGCTCGACGCGCTCGAGGCGACGGTGCGCACCGGCGGCAGGGAGCGCGGCCTGTTCCTGCTGAAAAAGCTCGAGGAGCAGGCGCAGCACCTGCGCATCGTTACCCACGTACCGACGTACTCGGCGTACCAGAACACGATCCCGCTCGAGGAGCAGGGCGCCTACCCGGGCGACCTCGCGCTCGAGGAGCGCATCTCGGCGATCGTCCGCTGGAACGCGCTCGCGATGGTGCTGCGCGCGAACCGCGCGTATGGCGAGCTTGGCGGTCACATCGCGAGCTATGCCTCGGCAGCGGAGATCTTCGAGGTTGGCTTCAACCACTTCTTTCGCGGCGCCGGCGCGCCGCATGGCGCCGATCTCGTCTTCTTCCAGCCGCATTCGTCGCCGGGTGTGTACGCGCGCGCATTTCTCGAGGGGCGCCTCTCCGAGGGGCAGCTCGCGAACTACCGGCAGGAAGTGGGCGGCAACGGGCTGTCGTCGTATCCGCATCCGTGGCTGATGCCCGGCTTCTGGCAGTTCCCCACCGGATCGATGGGCATCGGCCCGATCAGCGCCATCCACCACGCGCGCTTCATGCGCTACCTCGAGCATCGCGGCATCGCGACGATGGGCGATCGGCACGTGTGGGGCGTGTTCGGGGACGGCGAGATGGACGAGCCCGAGTCGGTCGCAGCGCTGACGCTCGCCGCGCGCGAACGGCTCGACAACCTGACGTTCATCATCAATTGCAACCTGCAGCGGCTCGACGGACCGGTGCGCGGCAACGGGCAGATCATCCAGGAGCTCGAGTCGCTATTCATCGGCGCCGGCTGGAACGTGATCAAGGTGCTGTGGGGCTCCGACTGGGACGCGCTTTTCGCGCGCGACACGCATCACGCGCTGCTGCGCCAGTTCGCCGCGACGGTCGACGGGCAGTACCAGACGCTGGGCGCGAACGATGGCGCGTACAACCAGAGCCACTTCTTCGGACTCGATCCGGAGTTGCGTGCGCTGGTCGCGCACATGACGCTCGCCGAGATCGATGCTCTGCGGCGCGGCGGTCACGATATGCGCAAGCTGTACGCGGCGCTGCACGCGGCAAAGGCGCACCCGGGACAGCCGACGGTCGTTCTCGCAAAAACTAAGAAGGGTTACGGCATGGGCGGCGCGGGCGAGTCGCGGATGACGTCGCACCAGCAGAAAAAGCTCGACCTCGATGCGCTGAAGGCCTTTCGCGATCGTTTCCGGCTCACGCTTTCCGACGACGACCTGCTCGAAATGCGCTTTCATCCGCTCGCCGCCGACGGCCCCGAGCTTGCGTATCTGCGCGATCGGCGCGCGGCACTGGGCGGCCCCGTTCCGCTGCGACACCGCGACGCGGCGCAGGTCCCCATTCCGCCGATCGACGCTTACGCGCGCTTCGCGCTCGAAGCCGCCGGACACGAGATGTCGACGACGACGGCGATGGTTCGGCTGATCACGAACCTGTTGAAGGATCGCGCGCTCGGTCCGCGCATCGTGCCGATCGTCGCCGACGAGGCGCGCACGTTCGGGATGGCCAACCTCTTCCGCCAGATCGGCATCTACTCGCCATCCGGTCAGCTGTACGAGCCGGAAGACGCCGCGTCGATGCTGCGCTATCGCGAAGCAAAGGACGGCCAGCTCCTCGAGGAGGGGATCACCGAAGCCGGCGCGCTGTCGTCGTGGGTCGCGGCAGCCACCGCGTACAGCGTGCACGGCGTCGCGATGCTGCCGTTCTATATCTACTACTCGATGTTCGGCTTCCAGCGCGTCGGCGATCTCATCTGGGCGGCGGCCGACCAGCGTGCGCGCGGGTTCCTGCTCGGCGGCACCGCGGGCCGCACGACGCTCGGTGGCGAGGGGCTGCAGCATCAGGACGGCAGCAGCCATGTCGTCGCGGCCACCGTTCCCAATTGCCGCGCATACGACCCGGCATTCGCGTGCGAGCTCGCGGTGATCGTCGATCATGCCGCGCGGCAGATGATGGAGCGCCAGGACGACGTCTTCTACTACATCACGGTGATGAACGAGAATTACGCGCAGCCGTCGCTTGCGCCGGGTGCGGCGTCCGACATCGTTCGCGGCATGTACCGTTTCGCGGCCGCGAGCGGTGCGGCGCAGGTACGCTTGCTCGGGTCGGGCGCGATCCTGCGCGAGGTGATCGCCGCCGCCGATCTGCTGCGCGACGATTGGCAGGTGGCGAGCGAAGTGTGGAGCGTGACGAGCTTCAGCGAGCTTGCGCGCGACGCGCGCGACGTCGAGCGCTGGAACCGGCTGCATCCGACTGCGCCCGCGAAATCGGGCCATGCCGCGCAGTGCCTTGCCGGGAGCGCGCCCATCGTCGCGGCCACCGACTACGTTCGTGCGTGGCCGCAGCTGATCGCGTCGTACGTCGATGCGCCGTTCGTGGCGCTCGGAACCGACGGATTCGGACGCAGCGACACGCGCAGCGCGTTACGCGGCCATTTCGAGATCGATCGGCATCACATCGCCGTCGCGGCGCTGCACGCGCTGGCGAAGCGCAGCACGGTGCCGGCGGCAACCGTGGCCAGCGCGCTGCAACGTTACGGCATTTCCGCCGACGACACGCCGCCCTGGACCCGGTAGGCGATCGCGGGCCTGTCGCGGGCCGCGTCGCGTATCAGCTCGACGCAACGCCGCAGCGCGCTCGCGAACACCGGGTTTCGCGGGTCGAGCGACTGCGCGTGCGTGGTTCCAACCTCGTAGCGCTTGTAGCGGCCGGTGAAGATGCGCCGCAGATCGAAGGAATCGCCGCCGCGCATGCGCTGGTAGCTCGACAGCACGTACACCGGGCCGTCGTACGGCAGCGGCCGGTGCTTCGCGATCGCATGCTCGAACGCCATCGCCGTGCGCAACAGCGCATCGATGTACGCCGGGTTCTCCATGGGCCCCGCCGTGGTTCCCTTCGCGCGCCGCGCCTTCATCTTGTCGACGAACTGCGCCTGCGTGAGCTGCGAATAGCCCGGTTGGAGAACGCTGTTCGGCGGATCGAGAAGCAGCAGCGGAAGCACCCGTTCCCCCGCGTCGCGCAGTGCGCGCGCCATCGCGGCAACGATATACACGCCCGCGCAGAGCGACCCGAGGAAGTACGGACCCTGCGGCCGCTGCCGCCGCATCTCGGCGAGATACTCGGCGGCCATCGCCTCGACGCTCGCATGGGGCTCGGAAACGCCGTCGAGCCCGCGGGCCTGGAATACCCACACCGGTTGCTCGTCGCCGAGCAGGCGCATGAAGTGCGGGCTCACGAATGCCTGGCCGTGCCGCCCGTGCACGAGAAACAGCGGCGGCTCGCGGCCGTTCTGCCACAGCGGCATGAGCACCGGGAGGCGTTGCGGCGATTGCGTGCGTTCGGCCGCCGCGTCCCGGATACCGGCAGCGATCGCCGCGACCGTCGCGTCACGCTGAAAGTTGCGGACAGGCACACCGAACGCCTCGGTGAGGCGCAACTGAAGCTCGGCGCTCGCGAGCGAATCGCCACCGAGGAGAAAGAAATCATCGTCGCGGCCCGCGTGCGCGACCTCGAGCAAATCCTCGAAGACCTCGGCGACCTTGCGTTCGACGTCGTCCTCGGGCGCTTCGATGTCACGCGCAGGCGGTGCCGGCGCCGCCGGTATCTGCGCCAGCGCGAGACGGTCGACCTTGCCGCTTGCGGTGAACGGAAGCGCGTCGACGTACACGATCTGCGCGGGCAGCATGTACATCGGCAGTCGGGTTGCAAGGTGACGCCGGACGATCTGCGGGTCGCGCACCGCGCCATCGGCAGCGACGATACCGGCGAGCAAGCGCACGGGGGCCGGCGGTGCGTCGTCGATTGCAGTGACCGCCGCCGTCGCAACGCCGGGACACGTGGCAAGTGCCGTCTCGATCTCCGTCAGGTCCACCGAATGTCCGCGAATCTTCACGCGGTTGCCCTTCCGCGCGAGGAAGTGCAGGTTGCCCGCGGCGTCGACGTGTCCGAGATCGCCGCTTCGAAACTGCCGCGCTTCCGCATCCGCGGGATCGGGCGAGAACGCCGCGGCGTCGAGCTCGGGACGACGCCAGTACCCGGGGCTCACGTATCGGCTGCACACGACGAGCTCGCCCACCTCGCCGATGCCGGCGAGCGCGCCATCGTCGCGGCGAATTTCCACGCGCACGCCGTCGATGCAGCGGCCGACGGGAACGACGGTGCCCGGCGCCACCGGGGTCCAGTGATCGACGATTCCCTGCGCCACGGGCCCGGCCTCGGTCGACGCGAGCTGATTGACCAGGATGCAGTGGTCGAGCGTATGCCTTCGGAACAGCTCGACGTCGCTCGCGAACACCAGCTCGCCGCCAAGGTGGATCGCGCGAAGGTGCGGGAGCAGCCGGTCGGTGGCGAGACGCGTCGCCAGTTCGCGAAATGCCGTGGGGACGAGATGCAGCACCGTGATGCGCTGGCGATCGAGCCAGTCGGGCAGCGCCGCAATGCCACCGCGGCGCAGGTCGTAGGCGCAGAGGGTGGCACCGTGAAGCAGCGCGCGAAAGACGGCATTGTTCGCCGCGGCGAAGCTCATCGTGTAGAGGAGCGAAAGCCGGTCGGCGGCGCCGATGCGCAACGCCTTCGCATAGGCATCGGCGAGGAAGAGCACGTTGCGATGATTCTGGCTGATTCCCTTCGGCTGCCCGGTCGAGCCCGACGTGTAGTGAAGGTAGACCGGTGCATCGGACGCGACGGCAGGGAGCGCATCCGCATCGCCCCCTGGCTCGAGGGCGTCGATGGCGATGACCTCGCATCCACCTGGAGCGATTGCGCGCGCGCGGCCCTCGAGCGCCGTCTCGGTCAGCAGCGCGATCGGTTGGCAGTCGCCGAGAATGAACCGCAATCGCGCTTCGGGATCGCCGGCATCGAGCGGAACATAGGGGCGTCCGCTTCTTGCCGCGCCGAAGAGCGCTGCGATCGTCGCGAGCCTGCGTTCGAACAACAGGCACACGGCGCGCGGACGGCTTTCGCGAGTCGCCACGATGCGCCACGCGATCGCCGTCGCCAGCGAATCGAGCGCGGCGTACGTCATGCATGCATCGCGCTCGACGATCGCCGGATGATCGGGCACGCGCGACGCGACTTCGGCGAGGCGCGCGCCCACCGAGCGCGTGTCGGGCTGCGATGCCATCGTCAATCGGCCTGAATGTGCGCCGCCTTCGCGACCTCGGCCCACCGCGCCACTTCTTTCTGCAAGAGGACGCGGAATGCGCCGGGAGTGTTCGCGCTCGGCTCGACGCCGAGCCCGAGCATGCGTTGGCTGAATTCAGCGGACGTCGTCACCGACAGCGTTGCCTTCGCCAACGCCTCGATCACTTCGGGCGGCGTTGCGGCGGGGGCCAGCACCCCATACCAGATATCGGCTTGCGCGTTCGCGACGCCCGCTTCCTCGATTGTCGGCACATCGGGCAGCAGAGGCGAGCGTCGTGCGCCGGTGGTGGCCAGCGCTCGCGCGCGGCCCGCCTTCACGAATTGCATCACCGACGCCGAGCTGGCAAAGGTCATCTCGACGTCGCCGGCGAGCAGGCTGGCAAGCGCGGGCGCGCTGCCCTTGTACGGGACATGGACGACGTCGGTGCGGGTGCGAAGCTTGAAAAGCTCGCCGTAAAGGTGCCCGGTGGTGCCGGCGCCGGAAGACGAATAATTGAGCATGCCCGGCAGCGACCGGGCGCGCCTGACCAGTGCCTGCACGTCCGCCACGGGCACGGACGGATTCACGACGAGAATCAGCGGCGACGACGATATAGTGGAAACGGGTGCGAAATCGTGCAGCTTGTCGACACCCGCATTGGCGCTCAAGGCCATGTCGATGGCGGCTGCCGCGGCCGTCACGAGCAGCGTGTAACCGTCGGGGGACGCTCTGGCCACGTGCTCGCTGGCGATCCTCGATCCGGCGCCCGGGCGGTTCTCGACGATCACCGGCTGGCCGAAGTAGCGCTCGAGGCCCTTCGCGAGCAGCCGCGCCTGGATGTCGATGCCGCCGCCGGGCGCGAACCCGACGACCAGCGTCAGCGGCCGGGATGGAAAGCCGCCCGGCGCGGCGTTTGCGCCGTTCGCGGCGAGCGCGAGCGTGCCAAGCAACAGCAGGAATGTGCCTCGGACAAGCATCGCCCCTCCCTGGAGCACGTGTCGACCCGATCGCGCAATCCCATTATCTCCTGGATTCGCATCGCCACCCTTGTATTTGCCGGGCGGAGGCCCCATACTTGACAACAGCGATTTTCAAGTAGTGCTGTTGCTGGTCCGGTATCCGCGAATCTGCGGTACTTCTGTTCATCACCCGCCCGTCTTGATCGTCGCCCCAGCAGGGGCAATTCCCCTTTCATATTTTTTTCAGGATAGTCAAGACATGGCAACAGGTACCGTGAAGTGGTTCAACGATTCCAAGGGCTTCGGCTTCGTCACGCCCGAGGATGGCGGCAAGGATCTCTTTGCCCATTTTTCCGCAATCCAGGGGCAGGGCTTCAAGACGCTCAAGGAAGGCCAGCGCGTGAGTTTCGACGTAACGACCGGACCCAAGGGTCTGCAGGCGGCGAACATTCGCTCGGTGGACTGAACGGAAGCGAGGCGCGGTGATTGCCGCGCCTCCTCACCCGATCGAAGCCCGGCGTAGCCGGGCTTTTGCTTTCTCAATTTCGAATAAAGGATCCCATTGGCCAAGGAAGAAGTTCTCCAGATGAACGGCGTGGTGGCCGAGGTGCTGCCCGATTCGCGCTATCGCGTCACGCTCGACAACGGTCACAGCCTCGTCGCTTACAGCGCAGGAAAGATGCGCAAGCATCGCATCCGCATCATCGCGGGCGACAAGGTTGCCCTCGAGATTTCCCCGTACGACCTGTCGAAGGGCCGCATCACTTTCAGGCAGCTCGAGACGCGCGTCAGCACCCCGCCGCGTCCGCGGTATTGACATAGCGGCCGCGCTTCGCTCGGTCATGCGATCCCGCGCCTGCAACGCAGCCGGCCCTGTGCCGGTATCCGGTTGACAATCCGGGACGGCGCGCGCAAATTCGTGGTTCGGTCAACTGCGAAAGGAGGTGATCCATGAAGCGAATCCTCGTCGGAACGGCGCTCGCCCTGTTCGGTCTTGCTCCAGCGATCGGCTCGGCATGCGAATACAACGACGCTTCGATGGCATCATCGACGCCTGCTGCGCAAATCGGGCTTGCCACACCGCCCGCCGCAAGCAAGGCGCCCGCGCCCGTCGTGGCGAAAGCGGCCCCCGCCACGCAAGCGAAGCAGGCGAGCGACAAGGCGACGACGCCTGCGCCGACCGCCAAGCTTGCCGCGGTTGCGAATCGCAACTAGAACGTTCCGGCATCATTGAAAGGCCCGCGCTCGCGGGCCTTTTTTACGCGCCGATCATCGGCAGGTCGAGGCCGCTTTCGCGCGCGCAAGCGATCGCATCGTCGTAGCCCGCATCCGCGTGACGCATCACGCCGCTGCCAGGATCGTTCCACAGCACGCGCTCGATGCGCTGCGCGGCCGCATCGGTGCCATCGCACACGATCACGACGCCGGCGTGCTGCGAATAGCCCATTCCGACACCCCCGCCGTGGTGGAAGCTCACCCACGTCGCGCCGCTTGCGGTGTTGAGCAACGCGTTCAGCAGCGGCCAGTCGGAAACCGCGTCGGACCCGTCGCGCATCGCTTCCGTTTCCCGGTTGGGAGAAGCGACCGACCCGCTGTCGAGATGATCGCGCCCGATGACGATCGGCGCCTTCAATTCACCGGTGCGCACCATCTCGTTGAACGCGAGCCCGGCGCGATGCCGCTCGCCGAGGCCGAGCCAGCAGATGCGTGCCGGCAGTCCCTGGAACGCGATGCGCTCACCCGCCATGTCGAGCCAGCGGTGAAGATGCGCGTCCTGCGCAAAGAGCAGCTTCAGCTTCGCGTCGGTCTTGCGGATGTCCTCGGGATCGCCCGAAAGCGCGACCCAGCGGAAAGGGCCCTTGCCGCGGCAGAAGAGCGGACGGATGTACGCGGGCACGAAGCCGGGAAAGTCGAACGCGTTCGCGACACCCTGGTCGAGTGCGACCTGGCGGATGTTGTTGCCGTAATCGAACGTCGGGACACCCACCGCCTGGAGCGAAAGCATCGCGCGCACGTGGGTCGCGCAGCCGCGCGCGGCCGCCTCGCGCAATGCCGCATGCTGAAGCGGATCGGCCTGCGCCGCCTTCCACCGCTCGACGCTCCACCCGGGCGGCAGATAACCGTTCACGAGATCGTGCGCTGACGTCTGGTCGGTCAGCAGATCGGGCGTGATGCCGCGGCGCACGATTTCCGGCAGCAGTTCCGCCGCATTGCCGAGCAGGCCGATCGACGCGGCCCGGCCTTGCGACGTGTAGCGGGTAACGCGCGCCAGCGCGTCGTCGAGATCGGCGGCCTGCTCGTCGAGATAGCGCGTGCGCAAGCGCGCGTCGATGCGGCTTTGCTGGCATTCGACGTTGAGCGAGCAGGCACCGGCGAACGTTGCCGCGAGCGGCTGTGCGCCACCCATGCCGCCGAGGCCCGCGGTGAGAATCCATCGGCCGCGCAGATCGCCGCCGTAGTGCCGCCGGCCCGCCTCGACGAACGTTTCGTACGTGCCCTGGACGATGCCCTGGCTGCCGATGTAGATCCACGAGCCGGCCGTCATCTGTCCGAACATCATCAGGCCCTTGCGGTCGAGCTCGTCGAAATGCTCCCATGTCGCCCACTTCGGGACCAGATTGGAGTTCGCGATCAGCACGCGCGGCGCGTCGGCATGCGTGCGGAAGATACCGACCGGCTTGCCGCTCTGGATCAGCAGCGATTCGTCGGGCTTCAACCGGCGCAGGCTGGCGAGGATCGCGTCAAAGCACGCCCAGTTGCGCGCCGCCTTGCCGATGCCGCCATAGACGACGAGCGCATCGGGGTTCTCGGCGACTTCGCGGTCGAGGTTGTTCTGGATCATCCGGTACGCCGCCTCGATCGGCCAGTTGGCGCACGTGAGTTCGGCACCGCGCGGCGCGCGGATGCTGCGCGCGGCGTGGCGGGAGTCGGACGAGTCGTTCATGGGGCTCTCGCAAGCTGGGCGGTGCGGCCACTCTAGCATCGCGTCGCGTCGACGCCGACGCCTGGCGATCGGCACGACGGGCACGGTCGATAGCCGATCGCGACCTGAGCGAGAACGGCATGCGCGTCGAGCGCCGTCGCCGTGATCGGGATCGCTTCACGCTCGCCGACCTGCAGCGTGTCGCCCGGCGACAGCGCGGCGCTGTCGTCTCCGATCGTCACGTCGAAACGTCCTCCGATTGCGTGCAGCAACGCACATTCGCTGGCGGCGACGCGAAGCGACGCTCCCTGTGCGAGCGTGCAAACGTCGAGCGAGGCGTCGATGCGCGTGGCGTCGAAGATCAGGTTCATGTCGCGGATCGGACCATCGAGCAGGTCGCAATGCGTGCGCGCGCCGCCGTCGAACGCGAACGGCCGATAGCGCTCGTCGAGCACGACCGGCGCGGCAGCATCGAACGACAATGCCATGCCGCGACCGTCGAGCAGCACGATGAGGCGGCGGTACCCCGTGAAATCCGAGAAGGGGCCCGAGCGCTCGACGTCGGCGACGCTCAGGCGCCAGAGCCAGCGGTCGGCGTTGCCGTTGCGTGCGAGCTCGGTCGTCGTGCCGCCGCCGTTCTTCCATCGCTGCCGAGCGTAATCGGTGGCTCGGAGAAGGGTGATCCTGGCCATGGGTCGGGACCGATCGTTTGCGGCTGCCGACGCGCGAACCGCGGGTCAGCGGTTTGCGTGATGGTCGGCCCGCGCATAGCCGAGGCGCGCCGACACGCGATCGGCCGCGTCGCGGACGAGCTCCACCAGCTGGCGCCGGTTCGTGGTGGCGAATCGGTACATCGGCACCGTTGCGGTGATGGCGGCCACCACGTTCGCGTTGTCATTGCGAATTGCCGCTGCGAGGCCACCGACGTCGAGCGAAAGCTCGCCCTCGTTGACCGCGTACCCTTGGCGGCGGATCGTGTCGATTTCCGCGAGCAGCGCGCTGCGTGTGCAGAGGGTGCGCGGCGTGAAGCGCCGAAGCTCGCGGCGCAGGATGCGCTCGGCGGTGTCGGCGGAGGCGAAGGCGAGCAGAAGCTTGCCCGATGCGCTGGCATGCGCGGGGTTGCGGCTGCCCGGCGCCGCATAGTGCTTGACCGCCTTGCCGCCCAGCACCTGCGCCAGGTTGACTGCGCCCGCTCCGTCCCAGACGCTGATGCTGATCGTCTCGCCGCATCGCTGCGCGAGCTCGACGAGCTGCGGCTGCGCGGTCTCGATGACGCGCACGCTTGCGAGCAACGGCGCGGCGAGGCTCAACAGGCCCGGCCCGAGGCGAATGCGCTTCGATGCGGGGTCGCGCTCGACGAGGCCGTCCTCCTCGAGCGTTGCGACCATCCGCGATACCGAGCTCTTGTGCATGCCGACCACGCTTGCGATCTCGCTGACGCCGAGAAGCGGCGTATCGCTCGCAAGGCAGCGAAGCACCTCGACGGCGTGCCTGACGGCCAGCACGTGCGGCGTCCGGGGGCTCGTCCCTGGCGCCCGCGAGGCGCCGTTGCCCGCATGCCTGCCGCCGTCCACTCGCGTGCGTGTCATCGCATGTTGCGTAGCGCGCAACGAAAACCGCCGCGCATCGAGCGTCAGCATACCGGACGCTTCGCCGTTGAGTTGCGCGATGCGCAACGCGCAAGCCATGCGGGCGATCACAATGGACGCGATCGTCACGCTGAAAGAGGCGTCGTCGCCACGGGAACGCGTTGAACCATGACCATCGAGCTTGCACGGATCGCCGAGGCGATCGACCACCTGATCACGGCACCGATGTCGAACTGGACGATCCTCAAAGGCATTCCGCTCGACAGGCTCTACGAGGCGTCGCGCAGGCAGGCAACGCAGCCGCTGACGCTCGCGGCCGCCGACCTCCTGGCGACGAGGGTGAAACCGGGTGATCGCGTGCTGATGGTCAGCGGCTTCATCATGCGCGATTACGGCCTGCCCGAAACCGACGGACCGATCGGCGCCGCGGTGCTTGCGCGCGCGCTGGCGCTCGGCCTCGGTGCGGTACCGATCGGCGTGTCCGAAGCGAGCGTGCTGCCGTGCCTCGAGGCGTGCTTCGCCGCGGCCGGGCTCATTCCCGCGACCGTCGAAGCGCTCGGACGCGGACGCAACCGGTGCGCCTTCGTCGACTTCCCGGTGGACGCTTCGTTCGCCGCGGCCAAGGCGCGCCGCATCCTCGACGAGCTCCAGCCGAAGGCGCTGATCGCCGTCGAGCGGCCGGGTGCGGGCGCCGACGGCGAATATCACGGCGGCGGCGGTTTCGCGATCTCGTCGTTCACGGCGAAGACCGACGTGCTCTTCGCGCTCGCGCAGGAGCGCGGCATCGCGACGATCGGCATCGGCGACCTCGGCAACGAGCTTGGACTGGGCGTGGTCGCCGCCGAGGTGCGCGAGCACGTGCCGCTTGGCGAGACCATCGCCGCGCAGCTTGCCGCCGATGTCGCGGTGATCGCCAACATCTCGAACTGGGGTGCGTATGGCGTCGCCGCGTGCCTTGCCGCGATGCTCGGTAACGACGGCCTTTTCCATGACGGACGCGAGGAGCTGCGGCTGATCGACGCCTGCGTTGCGGCGGGTGCGATCGATCCGGTCGGCGGCCAGCGACGCGCGTGGGTCGACGGCACCGACGCCGCCACCAACGCCGCGATGGTCGACCTGCTGCGCTCGGTCGTCGTGCTGAGCCAGCGCGAGAAGGTGAACATCGACGGCTACCGGAGCTCGTGGCGAGCATGATCGCGAGCGCCGACAATGCGAACGTCATGCGGCGCAATCCGCGGCTCGACGGTCGTCGCGTCGGCCTGATCGTTCCGTCGGTGAACGCGACGATCGAGCCCGAGTTCGCGTGGATCGCGCCGCCCGGGCTGTCGTTCCACGCGGCGCGCATCCCGTTGCGCGAGACCACGCCCGGCGGACTTCGTGAAATGAACGAAGGCGTCGAAACGGCGGCGCGGTTGCTCGCATCCGTTTCGCCCGACGTGGTGGCGTACGCGTGCACGAGCGGCTCGTTCCTCGAAGGCGGCGAACGGTTGCGCGCGCGGATCGACGCGATCGGCGCCGTCGTCGGCTGTCCGGTGGTCGCGACGTCGGCGGCGCTGGTCGACGCGTTGCACGCGCTCGGCGTCCGGCGTCTCGCGCTCGCGACGCCGTATCTCGATTCGATCAACCGCGTCGAGCAACGCTTTCTCGAAGACCACGCGTTCGACGTCGTCTCGACGCGCGCACTGGGTCTGTCCGGCGCCGCGATCCGCGATGTTTCGCCCGAGCGCGTGTTCGAGCTCGCCTGCGAAGCCGATTGCGACGCGGCCGACGGTGTATTCGTGAGCTGTACCGATTTGCGCGCGCTGGAAGTGGTCGAGGCGCTCGAGGCGCGGCTGTCGAAGCCGGTGCTGACGAGCAACCAGGTGACGCTGTGGGCGCTGCTGCGCGTGCTCGGAAGCAAAGCCGATATCGCGGGATTCGGCCGCCTGCTTCGCCAGCAGCGATGACGAATCCTCGCTTCCGCACGGAGCTGCCGCGCCTGTACGAGTCGGAGATCTCGCCGACCATCGCGTCGGCGCGCTTCGGGCTCGATCCCGCGCAAATCCTCGACTTCTCGCTCAACGTGAATCCGTTCGGCCCGCCGGCGTCGGCGGTTGCCGCGGCACGCGCCGCGCTCGAGCGCTGCAACGCGTATCCCGACACGCGGCTGTCGGCGCTTCGCGCGGCGCTGGCGCGCCGGCACGCCGTTGACGAGGATCAGCTCTTCTTCGGCGCGGGGCTCGACGATGTCATCAAGCTCGTGCTGCAGGCATGGGCGGGCGATGGCGACGGCGTCGTCGTGCACGTGCCGACGTTTCCGCGTTACGAGCTCGAGGCGCGGCTTTGCGGCGCCACTCCGATTGCGGTGCAGGGCGATCCGCCGTGGACAATCGACGTCGATGCGATTCGCGCGCCGCTTGCAAAGGGCGGCGTCGGCGTCGCATTCCTGTGCACGCCGAACAATCCGACCGGCGCAACGATCGCAACGCCGGCGATACGCGCGATGGCGCGAGACTTTCGCGACACCATCCTCATCGTCGACGAGGCGCTCGGCAATCCGCTCGACGACGGGGCGATCGCGCTTGCGCGAAGCGAGCCCAATGTCGTCGTGCTGCGCACGTTCTCGAAGGCATTCGGGCTCGCCGGCCTGCGCATCGGCTACGCCGTCGGCCCGACGGCGCTTCTTGCCGTTGCCGAGCGCGGCCGCCCGCCGTTCAACGTGACCGCTCCCGCGGAGACCGCGGCGCTCGCGGCCCTCGACGACTCGGCATTCGTGACGCAAAGTTACGAGACGTTTGGCGCCGAGGCACAACGCTTCGCGGACGCAATCGATCGGATACCGGCATTCGCGCTCCGCGGGCGCCATGCGAACATGCTGCTGATCGAAGTGAAATCCGGCACCACGGTCGACTGCATCGACAGGCTGGCAGCGCAGGGGCTTCTCGTCGCCGATGGCGCGTGTTTCGGCAGCGGGCATGAATGCGCAGCGATCCGTGTGTCGCTCCGCGATCGTGCGGCGAACACGCGGCTGCTGGCGGCGCTCGCAGCGCCCGGATGACTGCGATGACCGGCCAGCAGACGAAAGCTGCGCGCGGCGCGCCGCCTGCCGACGTGCCGGCGCCGGTTCGCGCACCTGCGCGCGCTGCGAAACGTGCATGGCTCTCCCGCGCGAGCCCGCTCGTCGTCATCGCGGCGCTGCTCGTCGTTTGGGAAGTCGCCGTGCGCGCGTTCGGCGTGCCGGCGTATCTGCTGCCGCCGCCGTCGGCGATCGCCCGGCGCATGGTGATCGACCACCGACTGCTCGCCGTCAACGCGTGGGTGACGCTCGGTGAAGTGCTCGCGGGCTACGCGCTGGCGATCATCGTCAGCATCCCGCTCGCCGCGGTCCTCGCGCAGTTCCGCGTCGTCGAGAACGCGATTTACCCGACGCTCGTCGCGTCGCAGACGATTCCGAAGGTCGCCATTGCGCCGATTCTCGTCGTGTGGTTCGGCTTCGGACTCACCCCCAAGATCCTGATCGCCTTCCTGATCTGCTTCTTCCCGATCGTCGTCGACACGATGACCGGATTTCGCTGCGTCCCGCGCGAGGTCATCTGGCTCGCGCGCTCGATGGGCGCGTCGCAGTGGAAGACATTCATGAAGATCCGCATCCCGGCTGCACTTCCCAACATCTTCGCCGGGCTCAAGGTCGCGAGCACGCTCGCGGTCGTCGGCGCCGTGGTCGGCGAGTTCATCGGCGCGGACCGCGGGCTCGGCTACCAGCTGATCGTCGCGAACGGCCTGATGGACGTGCAGCTCTCGTTCGCGGTGCTGGTCGCGTTGAGCCTGCTCGGCATCGGCCTTTATGCCGGCGTCGATCTGCTCGAGCGGCTTGCGTTGCCATGGCACGTATCGCACCGCGTGACTGCGGCGACGCCCGCAGCGGAGAAGCGCCAGTGAGCGCCGCTCCTGCGCTTGAGTTCCGCGGCGTCGGCAAGGTGTTCGAGACGCCCACTGGCGCGCTGCGCGCGCTCGCCGACATCGACTTCGAGCTGCGCCGCGGCGAGTTCCTGTCGGTGCTCGGTCCGAGCGGCTGCGGCAAGAGCTCGCTGCTGGCGCTCGCGACGGGTCTCGAGTTCCCCACCGAAGGCAGCGTCGAGGTCGACGGGCGTCGCGTCGAGCGTCCGGTGACCGATGTCGGCATCGTGTTCCAGACCGACGTGCTGCTCGACTGGCGGACCGTCCTCGGCAACGTCATGCTGCAGATCGAGATGCGCGGCCTCGATGCCGCGCAGTACGAGGGCAGGGCACGCGCGCTGTTGCACACCGTCGGCCTTGCCGGCTTCGAGGCGAAGCGGCCCTACGAGCTTTCGGGCGGCATGCGCCAGCGGGTGTCGATCTGCCGCGCGCTCGTCCACGATCCGCATATCCTGTTCATGGACGAGCCGTTCGGCGCGCTCGATGCGATCACGCGCGAGCAACTGGTGCTGGAGCTCCACCGGATCTGGAACGAAACGCGCAAGAGCGTGATGTTCGTGACGCACGACATCGGCGAAGCGATCTTCCTTGCCGA
>DASSVX010000266.1:0-7108 GCA_035705655.1 Casimicrobiaceae bacterium | reverse complement strand
GCCGTTGTTGTGGGACGGCTACCCGATGGCGCGCCAGGGCAAGCCCGCACAGGCGCTGGGCTGGACGCTGCTTGCGGCGCTGTGGGGCGGCCTCATCACCTGCGTGTCGGCCGTGGTGCTCGCGGTCCCGTTCGCGCATTTCGCGCTGCGCTTCGATTCGCCGGAGTATTTCGCCGTCGTGCTGCTTGGGCTGTCCGGCGTCGTCGCGCTCGGCGGTGCATCGATGGCGAAGGCGCTGATCAGCCTGTGCATCGGGCTTCTGCTTGCCACGGTCGGTGTCGACGATACGTACGGCGTCGACCGGTTCACGTTCAGCGTTCCGATCCTGAAGGACGGCATCGAGTACCTGACGGTGATGGTCGGCGCCTACGGCCTCGGCGAGGTGCTGACGCGAATGGAACAGGGCTTCGCCTCGCCGTCGATCGAGTCCGGCAGGAAGGTCGAGACGCGGCTGCCGCGCTGGCGCGAGATCTGGCCGTTGCGCCCGACGATTGTACGGAGCTCGCTGATCGGCATCCTGTGCGGGATCGTGCCGGGCGCCGGTGCTACGGTCGGCTCGTTCGTCGCTTACGGCATCGAGGGACAGTACGGCAGGCGACGTGCGGATCTCGGCACCGGCATTCCCGAAGGCATCGTCGCGCCGCAGGTCGCGTCGACGGCGACCGTCGGCGGCCACATGGTGCCGCTCCTGGCACTCGGCATTCCCGGCAGCGGCGCAACGGCCGTGATCCTCGGCGCGTTCCTGCTGCACGGCGTGCAGCCCGGGCCGCAGATCTTCCAGACCGAGGCGGCGATGGTCTACACCATTTTCGCGTCGATGTTCGCGGCGGTGCTCGGCATGTGCCTGCTCGGCTACTTCGCGATCAAGCCGCTGATCCGCGTGCTGCAGCTTCCCGAGGCGGTGACCTCGGCGTTCGTCGCGCTGTTCTGCTTCGTCGGCGCGTACAGCGCGCGCAACAGCCTGACCGACCTGTGGATGATCGTCATCTTCGGCATCGTCGGCTACCTGTTCGAGCGCTTCCGCTTTCCGATCGCGCCGATGGTGCTCGGCTGCATTCTCGGTCCGATCGCCGAAACGTCGTTCATGACGAGCATGATCGCCTACCAGAACGACTGGACGATCTTCTTCACGCGGCCGATCAGCGGCACGGTGATGGCGTTGACGGTGCTGGCACTTCTGTATCCCGCGATCCGCTACGTACGGCGCACGATGCGCGCGCCGCGGACGACGGTGAGGCACGCGTAAAAGGCGAGCTGCCGTGGCCGCTACGCCGTGCCACTGATCGTGGCAGCACCGCGTGGCTTCCGCAGCACCAGCGTCCGCTGTCCGCACACGTCGCCGACGTCCTCGACGAGCTCGAGGCCCGCCTCCACGAACATCCGCTGAAACGCCGAGGCGTCGTAATCGGCGCGATGCTCGCTGCCGGAGAATTCGCGCCCACGCTCCGGGCGATCGTGGAACGACGCCACGGCGAGACCACCGCTGGCCAACACCCGCCGCATCTCGTGCGCATAAGCACGCGCGTCGTCGGGATACAGATGCGTGAAGAGCGACGCCGCGTACACGAGGTCGACGTCGCCGTCGTCCGCGGGAAAATGCACGTCGGCGCATGCCAGCGTGCCGGCCGGGTTGTAGCGCGCGGTGCGCACGTCGACGTGGCGGAACGCGAAGCGGCCCGGATGAAGCTCGCCGAAAAAGCGGTTGCACCAGTCGACGTACGGCGCGAACACGTCGAAGCCGGTGAACCGCTGCACGTGCGGATTGTTCACGAGGAAGCGCGCCGTGCGGCCGCAGCCGCAGCCAACGTCCATCACATGGCTTCCGGGAGCGATGTAGCGAGACAGCAGTTGCGCCCACGCATCGCCGACGAAAAAGAAGTTGTCGACGCTCTGCGCGCCGACGTGCAGCATCATCCGGTCGTTCGGCAGCGGCAGCACGTGCTTCCAGCGTCCGCCGTAGCCCATGTGCCAGGCATGCGCATCCTCCGCGGTCGGCATCGACAGGTCGCGAGGCGGGGATGGGCGCGGAAAGTCGTCGTCGACGCCTTCGATCAGCACGCGTCGATGCAGCGTGCGCGCGAGCGCCTTGATGATGCTGGCACCAAGGCCATGCCGCCGCCAGGCGCGGGCGAAGAGCGCAACGGCGTTCACTCCGCAGCCCGCACCGACAGGAAAACGTGCATCCGCGCAAGCTCGTCGTCGAGTGCGCGCGCGAAGGCGTGGCCACGCGGCGCAGTACCGCGCACGTAACCGATGTCGCTTGCCAGCGCGCCGTTGGTCATCGTCAGGTTCGCCCAGCCGGGGATTGCATCGCCATGCAGCAGCGGGAGCGCATAGTAGCCGAGCTTGCGCCTGGACGGCGGCGTGTACGCCTCGAAGCGATACGCCCAGCCGAAGAAGCGCTCGAAGCGCACGCGATCCCATACGATCGGATCGAACGGCGCGAGCAGCCGCACCTCGCCGTCCAGGGCATCGGCGATCTCCCGCGGCGTCTCGTCCGCCGGCCAGTACCAGTCCGCACCGTCGACGCGGGCGTGCGCAAGACGCCGCTTCGCGCGCCAGAGCGCGTCGTCGATCCCCCGCGCCAGCTGCGGCGCGGCGTAGCGCAGCCGCCGCACGAGCGGCGACAGGCGCTGCGCGGGCAGCGGCGCGTACTCGCGCACGACCATGTCGACCAGCGCATCGAGCCGGGCGTGCGCCGACGCCGCTGGCGCGGCCGCGCGCATGAACTCGCGCGCGGCGTAGATCCTGATGCCCGCCTCGCGCCGCACGACACGCAGCCAACCGCGATAGTGCATCGCGTCGAGCAGATGCGTCGTCGCATTGGAGCTGCCGCCCCATGCATTGACGACCGCGCCGTGCGCAAAGTGCGCGTCGACGTCGCGCGGGTGCACGTCGCCGCGCTCGCGGATGAAGTCGAGCACGGCTTGCGCGCGCTTCCTCCGTGAAGCGCTCCATGCAGGGCGCACCGTGCGCGGATGCATGAGCGCGTAAACGGCGCGTGGAACGAAGCCGTAGTTGATGACGAAATCCTCCTCGACGTCCAGCGCGGGGTAGCCGCGATCGAGGTCTCCTGCACGATAACCGGCGACGCGATGGCGCAGCGCGAGGTCCTGCGCACGTGCCGGCGCGCGGATCGGATCGGCCTGCACGAAGCCGAGACGCTCGATCGCTGGCTGCAGGCCGACCGGCGCGAAGAGACTGCGCGCGATCGCGTAGCGGCGAAGCTCGGCGGCGGTGATGCCGGATGCCACGTCGTCGATCCTGAAACGTCGTGCCCGGTGTCACTGATACGCAGCAAAGAGCGCCGCGAGCTGCTGCACGGCTACTGCACGGCGCCGCTGATCGAGATTTCCGAGATCGACCCAGTAACCATCCTTCCTGCGCCGGTCGTCATACGACATCCGCGCGACGGTACCGCGCCGCGTCTCGTCGATCTCCATGCGCGCCGCCTGGCGCTTCTCGGCGTTGTCACCCGCGCGCTGAACCTGCTCGAGATTGACGATGCGCTGGCGCTCGTTGACGCTCGGCTCGTAGCGATCCCCGGCCTGCTGCGCCGGTTCGTCCGTCGCGGTGCGGACGGCAGCGGCACCGTTGCGCTGCGGTGCGGGTGCGCTTGTCGCCGGAATCGGCGAATTTTCATCGGGCGCGACGACTTCGCCGCGGGAGCCGCCCGGACACGGCGCATCGCTATAGAGGATGCGGCCCGAAGCGTCGGTGCATTTGAAGATGGTGCCCTGCGCATCGCCAAACGGTGCCGCAGCAAGGCCCGCGCACGCGGCGCACTGAAGCATCGCCGTCGCAAGCGCCGTCCGACCCCGGCGCGATGAAGCGCGCCGCGGGTTCCCGCTTTTCGTTCGCATTCGCCCGTCTCCCGTAGTTCGCTCGACCCTGGCGCGGATTGTAGCCATTGCCCGGTGCCGGGACGCGACGGGCAGGCCGCACGGTCGTGGAGCGGCATCGACGCCGTCGTCGCCGTCCGCGGACGTCGGACCGACGCGTACATGCCTTTCAGCGCGCGGCCGGATTCGCCGCAACGCCAATCCCGCAATAGTGGCCACATGCCTCCTGCGAGATCGCCCCGCCGCGCCGTCGCCTGATCGGGCGCCGGGGCATCTCCTCATCCTTTGCAGCTTCGCAACGTCGCAGAGAGCGCGCGCGGCCGGGACGCCCGTAACACCGAGGTTCCCGGCACGGCGCGGCCGGCGCCGACCGCCGCCGATCTCGCGTGCGCGACGCGCTCGCTTCGCCTTCCGGTAACGACTCTGCCGCAGCCCGACGAGACCACCTGCGGTCCGACCTGTCTGCATGCGATCTATGCGTACTGGGGCGACGTCGAGCCGCTGCCGAGCGTGATCGAGCGCATGTGGCGGCTGGAGCATGGCGGGACCTATGCCGTCTACCTCGGATGCGATGCACTGCGCAACGGCTATCGCGCCCGCATCTACACGTACAACCTCACCGTGTTCGACCCGACGTGGTTCGTGGCCCCGGGCGTCGACATCGCCTCGCGCCTCGTGGTGCAGCGCGAAGCGAAGGACGAGCGCCGCGGGCAGCACGCAGTCGACGGCTATCTCGAATTCCTCGCGCGCGGCGGCCGGCTTCGCTTCGCGAACCTGTCGGAACACCTGATCCGGCGCATTCTCCATTGCCGGCTTCCGATCCTGACCGGCCTCTCGTCGACGTACCTTTATCGCTCGGCGCGCGAATGCGCGGACGGGACCGCGGATGACGTTCGCGGCCATCCGGCCGGCCATTTCGTCGTCATCGCCGGCTGGGACGAGCGGCGGCGGCGCGTGATGGTCGTCGATCCCTATCAGCCGAATCCGTGGGGTCCGTCGCACGAGTACTGGATCGGCGTCGATCGGGTCGTGGCGGCCATCCTGCTCGGCATCGTCACGCACGACGCGAACCTGCTCGTCGTCTACCCGGCCAGAGGAAAGCGATGAGCGGCGCCGGGCCGTCCCAAGCCGCGAATTGCTCCCCCTTGGGGGGCAGCGAAGCGGCGACAGCCGCGAGCGTGGGGGCCCACAGATGAGCGGCGCCGGGCCGTCCCGAGCCGCGAGCGTGGGGGCCGACAGATGAGCTTGCTCGTCGTCGTCAATCATCCGCGCGACTGGCCGTTCGAGATCGCGGGCACGCGCATCGTGACCGCGCGAGATTACCTGACCGATCCCGCGTACAGCGAGAACCAGTCGGCGCGCGTGCTGAACGTCTGCCGCACCGATCGCTACCAGGGGCGCGGCTATTACGTGTCGCTGCTCGCCGAGGCACGTGGCCACCGGCCGCTGCCCGAGGTGAAGACGCTCGGCGACCTGCAATCGAGCGAGCCGCCCGATCGACTGCTCCCCGCCACGTTGTGCGAGCAATTGCAGCGCGCGCTGTCTGCGAACGGCGAGGCGACGTTCGCCCTCGATGCGTTCTTCGGCCGCGATCCGGCGAAGCAGAACGACGGTCTTGCGCAACAGCTCTTTGCCGCGCTTCGCATCCCGCTGCTTCGCGCGCACTTCCAGCGCACGCGCGATCGCTGGCAGTTGCGCGATCTGTCGATCCTGGCCGTGTCCGACATCGAGCCGGCGCGCCGGCCGCTGATCGCCGACGCGGCGCGCGACTACGTGACGCGCGCAAGCCACCCGCGTGCGAAAGCACTGTCGAGCGGCGAACCGTCGATCGCGATTCTTTTCAACGAGAACGAGCCGCAACCCCCGTCCAACCCCGAAGCCATCGAGAAGCTTCGTGCGGCAGCACGCGCGCTGGGAATGCGCGCGTCGGTGATCGGCCGGGACGAAATCGACCGCCTGCCGCAATTCGACGGCCTCTTCATCCGTGACACGACGAACGTCAACCACTACACCTACCAGTTCGCGCGCCGTGCGGCCGCCGAGGGCCTGGTCGTCGTCGACGATCCCGATTCGATTCTCAAGTGCACGAACAAGGTTTACCTGAACGAGCTCCTGTCGCGTCACCGCGTGCCGGTGCCGAAGACGCTGATGGTCCACCGCGACAACGTCGACCGGATCGTGCCGCTGCTCGGCCTCCCGTGCATCCTGAAGCAGCCCGACAGCGCGTTCTCGCTCGGCGTTGCCAGGATCGAAACCGCGAATGCGGTGCACGATGCGCTTGCGTGGCTGTTCGCGAAATCCGATCTCGTTATCGCCCAGGAATGGCTGCCGACCGCGTTCGACTGGCGCATCGGCGTCTACGACCGGCGCCCGCTCTACGTGTGCAAGTACTTCATGGCCCCCGGTCACTGGCAGGTCGTGAAACGGGAATCGGGCCGCACGCTCGAAGGATCGACACAGGCGCTTTCGGTGGGCGAGGCCCCGGAGATCGTCGTGCGAACCGCCGTGCGCGCGGCGAACCTGATCGGCGACGGACTTTATGGCGTCGACCTCAAACAGGACGGGCGGCAATGCTACGTGATGGAAGTCAACGACAACCCGAATCTCGACGCGGGCCACGAGGACGCGGTGCTGAAGGACGCGCTCTACCGCGAGGTGATGGGCGTTTTCCTGCGCCGGATCCGGGAGCGCGGGCGCACGACGGCCTCCTGAGCGGGAGCGACGCGACGCAGGTGCCGATCGCGGCGTTCACCGCGTACGGCATCGAGCTCGAGTACATGATCGTCGACCGCGACTCGCTCGCGGTACGTCCGATCGCGGATCGGCTGCTGAGCGTGCTCGCCGACACACCCGGACCGGGCGCGGGTGCCGAGAAAGCCGCGGTGGAATGGTCGAACGAGCTGGTGCGCCACGTCGTCGAGGTCAAGAATCCGCTCCCGGTGCGCGACCTTGCATCGCTTCCTGCGCGGTTTCACGACGAAATCCGCGACGCCAATCGCGTGCTTGCGCGCGAGAATGCGCGGCTCATGCCCACCGCAATGCATCCGTGGATGAACCCGCGGCGCGAAACGTGGCTCTGGGACGGCGCCATCTATCGCAACTATCACCGCATCTACGATTGTCGCGGACACGGCTGGGCGAACCTGCAGAGCATGCACATCAACCTGCCGTTCGGCGACGACGGCGAGCTCGCGCGGCTCCATGCGGCGATCAGGCTCGTCCTGCCGCTCCTCCCCGCCCTCGCCGCGAGCTCGCCGATCGCCGAC
>DASSVX010000265.1:0-6591 GCA_035705655.1 Casimicrobiaceae bacterium | reverse complement strand
GCACGTGCGGACCCGGGGCATGCATCGCGCGCATCGGTTGCGAGTAGAGGCACAGCCGATCCTCGGCGAGCGCGCGGTGCAGCCGGTGCACCCATTCCATCTCGCCACGGCGCAGCGTGACCTCGCTGTCCTCGGGCCGGTAGACCTGCACACGGTTGCGGCCCTTGTCTTTCGCGAGGTAGCACGCGGCGTCGGCCGCCGACAGCACACTCGCGAGCGTGTGCGGTCCGTCCGCGAGGTTGACGAGGCCGATGCTGACGCCGATCGTGAACGAGCGATTCTTCCATGCGAAACGGAAGTCGATGATGGCCTTGCGCAACGCCTCGGCGATGCGCAGCGCCGGTGCCGGCGGGCAATGCGGCAGCAGCACGCCGAATTCGTCGCCGCCGAGCCGCGCGAGCACATCGCCCTCGCGCAGACGCGGCCGCAATAGCGCACCGACCTGGCGCAGCAGCTCGTCGCCGGCCGCGTGCCCGCTCGTGTCGTTCACCACCTTGAACTGATCGAGGTCGAGGTAGAGCACCGCGTGCTGGCCTTCCGGCCCCTCGCGCTGCTCGACGATCGCGCGCACCCGCTGCTCGAATTCGCGCCGGTTGAGAAGTCCGGTGAGCGCGTCGTGGCTCGCGAGGTTGGAAAGGCGCGCCGCATACTGCCGCTCGCGGCTCATATCCTGGATCACCAGCACGGCGCCCACGCTGTTGCCTGCACGATCCCGGATCGGGGCGACGCTGTAGTCGATCGCGATCGACTCGGCGCCGCGGCACAGCAGCACGACGTTGCCCTCCGCCTCGACGATGGCACCATCGGTGAGTGCGCGCCCGACCGGGTCGGGAATCGGCGCACCCGTTGCCTCGTCGACGACGGCGAACACTTCGGCCACCGGGCGCTGCCGCGCTTCGGCAAGCGTCCAGCCGGTGACGCGCTCCGCGGCCGAGTTCAGGAATTCGATCCGCCCGGAGGTATCGACGGTGACCACGGCGTCGGCGATCGACGCGAGCGTGACCTGCGCGCGCTCCTTCTCCTCGGCGAGCAGTGCTTCGGCCTGCTTGCGCATCTGGATGTCCGACAGCGAGCTCACGAGCCGCTCCTCGCTTGCGCGAAGCGCCTGCTGCAAACGCGCGCGCTGTGCGAAGAGGCGCCGCAACGTAAGCCCCGCGAGGATCAGCAACGCGGCGCTCGAGCCAAGGCGCAGCGCAAGCAACGTGATGCGCGCCGAAGGCGCGGGTTGCACGAGCAGGAAATCGATGAACGCAAGCGCGACCAGCACGATGACGATCGCGAGGAAAGGCCAGATCGAGTCGAAGAGCGGCTCGACCGCTTCCGGCGCATTGGTTCCTGGCAGCCTGCGCGGCATCGGTGCCGCGCGGGGAAGCGCCGTCGTGCGGTGGTTCGCGGGAGAAGTCATCGCCGCCGGCGCGTTACCTGGTCAGCCGTGCACCGGATGCGAGGCGGCGAGACCCGCCCCGGGCCCGCTTGCTTCGCTTTCCTCGTGCGCGTGCAACCGTGGCGCCGCCGAGCGCGCGACGGGGCGCGCGACCGCCTCGCGCCATGACAGGTGCGCCGCCGGCGACGTCCACACCGCGAAGTGCAACGCGGACAGCGCCGCAGGATCGGCGAGCAGGCGGCCGCGATCGGCCGGCGTCAGTGCGTCGAGGCCCTGGCGCAATGCGCGCTCGACGAGTGCGTCGGCGGTCGCCTCGCGCGGCCAGCCGGTCACCGGGCGCGAAACGGCCTGCGCGCACACGAGCGCGTTGACGATCGGATCGACGACCGCCGCAGCGAAATCGGCGGGCGCGGCCGCGCGGTGCCAGTGCCGGCGCGTGGCGCGGATGACGTCGGGGGGCTCGGACTCCTCGGGAATCAGGAAATACTTGCGTCGGCGGAGCTTGCGTCCGAGTCCGGCGCGGCTCGTCACGACGGACAACGGAATCGACAGCGCGAGCGCGCCCACGACGGGCAGCAGCCACCACAGGTACGACGGATTCAGCCACCAGGCAATGGCGGCCCAGACGATGCCGACGAACGTGTGCACGCCGTGGCGCGCAAACGCGGCGCGCCATCCGGTTTCGTTGTCGCCGCGTGGCGGCGACTTCCAGCGCACGGTCCGCCCGGCAAGCGACGTCAGCACGAACTGCGTGTGGAACAGCATGCGAATCGGCGCCAGCAGTGCCGAGAGCAGCATCTCGCCGGCGAGACTCACGGCGAGGTGCATGCGGCCGCCATGGCGCGCAGGATCGGTGAACGCGACGCGGAGCCCGGCGAGAAGCTTTGGCAGGAACAGGAGCAGCGCCGTCGCCGAGAACAGCGTGATTGCCCATTCGGGCCGCCACTCGGGCCAGATCGGGAACAGCTGGTACGGCTCGGTGAAATACGCGGGCTCGGACAGCGTGTGAATGGCGAGCAGCACCGTCGACAGGATCAGGAACAGGAACCACAGCGGCGCCGACAGGTACGCGAGCACGCCGGTCATGAACACCGCGCGGTGCGCGGGATGCAGTCCCTTCATCCAGAACAGGCGGAAGTTCATCAGGTTGCCCTGGCACCAGCGCCGATCGCGCGAAAGCTCGTCGATGAGGTTCGGCGGCATTTCCTCGTAGCTGCCGGGAAGATCATACGCAATCCAGACGCCCCAGCCCGCGCGGCGCATCAGCGCGGCCTCGACGAAATCGTGTGACAGGATCTCGCCCGACAGCGCGCCGTGGCCCGGCAGGCGTCCGAGCGCGCAATAGCGGATGAACGGCGCGACGCGGATGATCGCGTTGTGTCCCCAGTAATGCGATTCGCCGAACTGCCACGCGTGCAGGCCCGCGGTGAAAAGCGGTCCGTACACGCCGGTGGCGAACTGCTGGACGCGGGCGTAAAGCGTGTCGCGGCCGGCTGCCCGCGGCGCCGTCTGGATGATGCCTGCATCGGGATTGGCCTCGGCGATGCGCACGAGCGCCGTCAGGCAGTCGCCGCTCATCACGCTGTCGGCGTCGAGCACGATCATGTAGCGATATTTGCGTCCCCAGCGGCGGCAGAAATCGGCGATGTTGCCGCTCTTGCGCTTGATTCGATGCTGGCGCCAGCGATAGAAGATGCGCCCGAAGCCGTCCACCGCATTGCAAAGCGCGAGCCACGCGTCGAGCTCGGCGACGCGCGTGTCGGCGTTGCCGGTGTCGGACAGCACGAAGAAGTTGAAGCGGTCGAGCGCGCCGGTGGCACGCAGCGATTCGAACGTCGCGCGCAAGCCGGCGAACACGCGCGGCACGTCCTCGTTGCAGATCGGCATGACAAGCGCGGTACGCGCGTTGCCAGGTATCGACGCGGGGCCGTCGCCGATCATGCGCCGCGAGATCGCATAACGGTCGTGCCCGCGCGCGAGCAGCCAGAATCCCGCGAGCGCCGTCCAGAATCCGGCGGAGATCCACGCGAACAGCACGCCGAACAGCACGAGGATGCCGATTTCGAGCGGCCGGCGGCCGTGATACGGCAGGATGAGCGCCATGTAATCGGTGGCCACGAGCGTCTGCACGACGATCAGCGTCACGAGCACGAGCCGGCGGTGCGCCGCACGCTGACGCCAGCGGCCGCCGGGGTCGAGCGGTTTTGCGGCCGAGCGCCGATCGCGACCCGACGGCACGCGATCGGCCTCTTCGGCGCGTGCCCGCCGGCCGAACCATGCGTGCGGTGCCATCGGACTTCGCGCAAGGCGGGGCGTCGTCTCCAGTCGTTCGCGCCCATGGATGTCGTGGCACTGGATCGCATCCGCCGCCGCGCCCTGGCGCGCGGTGGCGAGGCGGACGCGCGCACCGATCGTCGCGTACGCGGCGTTTGCCGAATTGGCGGCGGCAGCCGACAGCGCCGCATGCAAACGCCCGAGTGCATCGGGTGCATCGTGTGCGCATTGCAGCGCATCGGCCAGCAGCGCTGCGCGCCGCTCGGCCGCGAGCGGGAGGCGCGCAAGGTAGCGGCGCAGCAGCGCCGCCACGCCCGCGCTCAGTTGGTCGGCAGGATGTAGCTCCATGTCTCCGAAAGCGTCGTGCCGCCGTTGCGCAGGAAGGCGCGCAACTCGCCCGGCTTCTTGTCGTCCTGGCGCCTGATGCGAAGCGCAAGCCGCCATCCATTGGTCACGTCGTTGTGATAGGCGTTCGCCTCGACGAGCTCGACGTTCGAGTCGGTGCTGACGACGCCTTGCACCGGCGTATCGGCAGGCAGATTGCGCAGGACATCGCCTTCGAAGTCGATCATGAACGCGATGCTGTCGTCGGGCTTGCGCAGGTAGCCGTGACCGCGGCGGGTCTGCGCCACGTAAGCGAGCGTCGGACGCGTCTCGTTTTCCTTCTGCCAGAGCATCCGGTATTCGAAATCGTACGGCTGCAGCGGCGCCAATGACGCATCGGGGACGAAGTACGCGACGATATTGTCGTTCGTCTCGTCGGGCGTCGGAATCTGCACGAGCTCGATGCGCCCGTTGCCCCAGTTGCCCTTCGGCTCGATCCAGACCGACGGGCGCGTTTCGTATCGCGCTTCGAGGTCCTCGTAATCGAAGAAGCGCCGGTCGCGCTGCAGCACGCCGAACCCGAGCGGATTGTCGACGGCGAACGACGTGACGAGCAGCCGCTTCGGATTCACGAGGGGCCGCCAGATGTATTCGCCGGTGCCCGACTGCACCGACAGGCCGTCCGAGTCATGCACCTCCGGACGGAAGTCGTCGATTCCGAGGCGATGATTCTCGCCGAAGTAGTACATGCTCGTCAGCGGTGCAATTCCGAGCTTCGATACGTTCTGGCGCAGATAGATCTGGCCGCGCACGTCGAGCACCGTGTCGACGCCGGGTTTCAGCACGAAGCGATACGCGCCGGTCGCGCGCGGCGAGTCGAGCAACGCATAGATGCGAAGCTCGCGCGCCTGCGGTGCGGGGCGCTCGATCCAGAATTCGGTGAAGCGCGGAAATTCCTCGCCCGACATGAGTGCCGTATCGATGGCGAGCGCACGCGCGGATATCCCGTAGCGTTGTCCCTTGCCGAGCGCGCGGAAATAGCTGGCGCCCTGGAAGACCAGCACTTCATCCTTGTAGCGCGGCGAATTGAGCGCGAAGTGCACGCGAAACCCGGCGAAGCCGAGACCGTCGAGCTCCTTCGGGTCCAGGTGATTCGCGCCGTAGTCGAAGAGGCTCGGGTCGAAGCGGATGTCGTGCACGCCGTCGGGCGTCACCTCGTGCATGCGGACCGGGTAGTTGTAATAGAGCCCCTGGTGAAAGAACATCACCTCGAACGGCAGCTTTGCCTTGCGCCACAGCGCCCGATCGGGCTTGAAGCGGATATCGCGGTATTGGTCGTACGTCAGTTCCTGCAGCGCCTTCGGCAGGTTGACGTCGGGTTTCTTGTAGGCGCTGGCGGCGAGATTCTTCGCCCGAAGCGCAATGTCTTCGAAGCCGAACGCAGCGCTTGCCGTGGAGACGACGAGCGCTGCGCAGGCGAGCAATACGGCAGCGAGCGCCGCGATGTCACGCCTCCTTGTGTCGGCAAACTGCCGGATGCGAGTCAGAAGCAGATCCGGCCGCCGAAGTGGCGGCCGAACCCGCCGGCGCATACGGCGGGTCCCCAGTAATACGAACGCGGTCCCCAGTAATACGGCGCGGGATAGCGGTAGTACGGCCCGTAGTAGGGCGGCGGCTCGACCACGACGTAATCGCGCGATGGCGCCTCGACGTAGTCGGGGGGCACGGACTCGCCGTAGTCGCGCGGTGGCGGCTCGACGTAGTCGGGTGGCACGTCGCTTCGTGCACCCGGGCGTTGCGTGGACGACACACCCGCCACCTGGCGGGCAATCTGCCATTCGCGCCACCTGATCAGGCGATCGGCTTCATCCGCGGTGATCTCCCCGCGCGACGCGCGTGCGTCGGTTTGCTGGCGATACGAGTCGAGTCGCTGCTCGAGGGTCGCCGATTGCTGCGGCGTCAGCGACGGCAGCGGCGGTGGCGATGATTGCGCGAGCGCGCACGGGACGCCCGACAGCAGCGCGACCGTGAATCCCGACAACACGAACAGCCGTTTCATCGTTGGCTCCTTGTTGCTTTTCCTGTGGCAAAGACAGCGCTTTACGGAACGCAGATTCGACCGCGCGCGAATGACGCGGTTCGTCGTTCGACATGCTCGCCGCACCGGCCGTGCTCGCGAGTCGGGAGTCCGAAAGCGCGATATGGTCGCGCCGGTCATCATACCGCGCGCTGGCGCCGCGACATTGCCGGGTCACCACTGTCGTCCACCGGCGACGAAAGTCCTGTCATCAAACGCATGCCGTCGCGCGTTTTCGGTGGCGTGATGTTTGCGAGACACTTCGCGGAAACCGTCGATGGCTGGGGCGAACGCGTGCGGCGAGTAGCAATTACAACCGCGCGGGAGGACGCTCGCATGCCTTGTAGGACCCGACCCACAGCGTTACAGGACACGCCATGATCCCATCGAACGCCTTGCCACGCCTGACGCATTTGCTTGCAATCGTTTCCGCGATGCTGTCGCTTTCCGTGTGCGCGCAACCGCAACCGCAGGAGTCCGGGCCCGACGCCGATCCTCCGACACGCGTTGCGCGCATGTCGTACGCGAGCGG
>DASSVX010000264.1:0-4802 GCA_035705655.1 Casimicrobiaceae bacterium | reverse complement strand
GTGTTCCTCGCAAGCCGCGCCGAGGTCGAATGGTTCATCGATGGCATGCAGCGCTTCTTCCCCGACGCCTGGCGCGATTTCACGCACTTTCTGCCACGGGCCGAGCGTGCCGACGTTCTCCACAGCTATTACCGGCGCCTGATCGATCCCGACCCGCGTATCCACGGCCCGGCGGCGTCGGCGTGGGATCGCTACGAGAGCGCGTGCTCGACACTGCTTCCGAAACCGGCGGGGGCGGCGCGCCAGGAAGGCAACGGCGGCGCACTCGCGATCGCGCGCATCGAAGCGCACTACTTCGTGCACGATTCGTTCATCGCGCCGAACCAGATTCTCGACCGCCTTGCGGCGATACGCCATCTGCCCTGCACGATCGTGCAGGGCCGCTACGACGTGATCTGTCCGCCGATATCGGCCGGCGCGCTTGCGCGCGCATGGCCCGAGGCCGAGCTGATCATCGTGCCCGATGCCGGGCATTCGGTGCGCGAGCCCGGCACGACGCGCGAGCTCGTGGCCGCGGTGCAGCGGATGCAGCCGCGATGCCGGTGAGCCTCGACACAGGCGCCGATTGGGCGGCGCGCAGCCGCGCGTCCGTCTGGCATCCGTGCACGCAGATGAAGCAGCACGAGCGGACGCCGCCGGTGCCGATAGCGCGCGCATCGGGCGCATGGCTCTACGGTTTCGATGGCCGCCGCTATCTCGATGCGGTCGGCTCGTGGTGGGTGAACCTGTTCGGCCACGCCGAGCCGCGCATCAACGCGGCAATTGCGCAACAACTGTCCGAGCTCGAGCATGTGATGCTCGCCGGCTTCACCCATCGCCCGGTGATCGAGCTGTCGGAGCGGCTTGCGGCACTCGCACCGCCGGGTCTTGCGCACGCGTTCTACGGCTCCGATGGCGCGTCGGCGACCGAGATCGCGCTCAAGATGAGCTTCCACTGCTGGCGCCAGCGCGGCGAGCGAGGCAAGGACCGCTACGCGCGGCTCGCGGGCGGCTATCACGGCGAAACGGTCGGCGCGTTGTCGGTAACGGATGTCGCGCTGTTCCGCGACGCGTATGCGCCGCTGCTTCGTTCGCAGCCCGTATTGCCCTCGCCCGGCGTCAACGATGCGATCGACGCGCCGGCCGCGCAGCGCGCCACCGACGAGGCGCTCGCGGCGCTCGAGCGCTTTCTCGCCGAGCATGCGGCGACGACCGCCGCGCTGATCGTCGAGCCGCTCGTGCAGGGCGCGCGCGGCATGGCGATGTATGCGCCGCGCTATCTGAGCGCCGCGCGCGAGCTCACGCAGCGTCATCGCGTGCACCTGATCGCCGACGAGATCATGACCGGCTTCGGGCGCACCGGAACGATGTTCGCCTGCGAGCAGGCCGCGATCGTGCCCGACTTCCTGTGCCTGTCGAAGGGCATCACCGGCGGCTATCTGCCGCTGTCGTGCGTGCTCGCGACCGACGACGTGTTCGGCACCTTCTACGACGACGACGTGACCCGCGGCTTCCTGCACTCGCATTCGTACACCGGCAACGCGCTCGCGTGCCGCGCGGCGCTCGCTGTCCTCGACATCTTCCGCGACGACGACGTCATCGAGACGAACGCGGCGAAGGCCGTGCGCTGGCGCCGGATGGCGTCGCCGCTGGCGGCGCATGCACGCGTGCGCGGATTTCGCCAATGCGCAATGATCATCGCGTTCGACGTCGACGGCGCGGACGCCGGTTTCGCAACGCGATTCGCCCGCGAGGCACTGCGCCGCGAGCTGGTGCTGCGCCCGATCGGCAGCACCGTCTATTTCATGCCGCCGTACACGCTGACCGACGACGAATTCGCACTGCTCGTCGAGCGCACCGTCCAGGTGATCGATGCGTCGTGAGCTGCATCGGATCGGTTTGTGCGCGATCGTCGCGGTGGTTGCCATCGACGCGCACGCCGCGCTCCCGCGTGCGGTGGGCCGCGCGTTCCTCGATGCCGGCATTCCACTCAATCACGTGAGCATCGTCGTGCAGGACACGGCGAAGACGCGACCGCTTTTCGCGTACGACGCGAACCGCTCGCGCAGTCCCGCGTCGGTGATGAAGCTCGTCACGACGTTCGCGGCACTCGAGCTCCTCGGACCCGACTACCGCTGGAAGACCGAGGCGTACGTCGACGGCCCGCTCGTCGACGGCGAACTGCACGGCGACCTGATCCTCAAGGGTTACGGCGACCCGAAGATCACCGTCGAGCAATGGCAGTCGTTGATCGCCGACCTGCGCACCAGGGGGCTGTCCGCCATCGACGGCGACCTGGCGCTCGACCGCAGCCTGTTCGCGCTGCCGCCGCACGATCCGGGCGCCTTCGACCACGAGCCGCTGAAACCGTACAACGTCGGACCCGACGCGCTCCTCGTCAATTTCAAGTCGCTGAAGCTGACGCTCGTCCCGGACGCGAGCGGCACCGGCGTGACGGCGAGCGCCGATCCGCCGCTCGACGTCGTGACGCTTGGCAAGCCGCCGCCGGTGTCGAACGACGACTGCGCCGGCGCACCGGCACCGGTCACGCCGTCGATCGACGATCGCGGCGATCGCGCGGCGATCAGCTTCACCGGCACCTATCCGCTGCGCTGCGGCGAGCGCGACTGGTGGATCGCGATGCTCGATCATCCGCATTACGTGCGTGCGATGTTCGAGACCTATTTTCGTGCCGCGGGGGGACGCTTCGACGGAAGCGTGAAGGAGCGGCGCGTGCCGGCAGGCGCCATGCCGTTCGCCGTGCTCGAGTCGCCACCGCTGGCCGACATCGTCCGCGACGTCAACAAGCTGTCGAACAACGTGATGGCGCGCCAGATCTTCCTGACGCTCGCGACCGCGAGGGACACGCCGCCCGCGACGCCGGCGAAGGCGGCGAGCGTCGTCAAGCGCTGGCTCGCGGCGCGCAAGCTCGCGATGCCCGGGCTCGTGCTCGAGAACGGGTCCGGCTTGTCGCGGCACGAGCGCAACAGCGCAATCGGGCTCAACCGGCTGCTGCTCGCGGCGGACGCAAGCAACGTGCGCGAGGAATTCGAGCGATCGCTGGCGGTCGCGGCGATCGACGGCACCGTCGAGCGTCGCTTTCGCGACGATGCCGTGGCCGGGCAGGCGCTGTTGAAGACGGGTTCGCTCGAAGGCGTGCGCGCGCTCGCCGGCTACGTGCTCGATGCCGCGGGACGGCGCTTCAGCGTCGTCGCGATCGTCAACGACCCGCACGCCCGGCGTGCCGTGCCCGCGCTCGATTACCTCGTGCAGTGGGTGTACCGCAACGGCGCGACCTGGGACCCGGCGCAGCAGCGCCGCTGATTCACACCGAAGGGATGGGTCGCCGGTCGTTGAAAAGCAGGAAGCCGCGGACCACGCGGTAGATCACCCAGATTGCCGTCGCCACCCAGATGACCCAGGCGATCGGGTAACCGAGGAACAGCGTTCCCAGCACGACGATGCCACCGAGCACGTTCCAGAGCAGCGACCACCAGAACGTCCGAATCAGCCACGTGAGATGCGACTCGACCCACGTTCCGCGCGAATCGCCACGCGAAACGTAAGCGAGGATCACGCCGACGATGCCGACGAGGCTCAAAAAACCGTGGCCGGCGAATCCGACGAGCGCCGCGATGCCGAACAGAATGTAGGCGACCAGCGCGCCGGTGGCCGGCGGCTGGCGCGACTCGGTCGTCGAAGTCGTTGGAGCGGGAGCGGGGTAATCAGCCATCGGGATCTCCGGTTAGCGCTACCTGCGAACGAACCATCGCGCGAGCGCGATTGGGCCCGGCGGATAAGATGGGGGGCCTCGTGGCGCGATCAATACGGCCGGCCGTCCTTGTGCGTGTAACGGCCGCCCTGCGTGGCCTCGGCCCATGCAAGGTCATCGTCCGGATAGAACGGCGCGTCGTCGGGATCGCGGTTGCCGATCTCGAGGTAGCGTGCCGGCGCGCCGCCGCGGTTCAGCAGATGATGACCATTGCGGCGGCCGCCCGGGTAGCCCGCGCAATCGCCGGCGCGAAGCACCTGCTCGCCCTCGTCGGTGACGAGCACCACCTCGCCCTCGAGCACGTACACGAATTCGTCCTCCTTCGTGTGCCAATGCCGAAGCGCCGACTGTCCGCCGGGCGCGAGCGTCACGAGGTTGACGCCGAAGCGCGTCAATCCGCACGCATCGCCGAGGCGTCGCTTCACGCGATCGCCCATCCGCGAGCGGAACGGTTCGGGATAGCCGGAGCCGCGGCGCTCGGCCACGGTTCCGGGCTCCAGTGCCGGCAGGCGCAGGTTTCGCATCGAACGTCCTCGTGTATCGCCTTGCGCAATCAAAGCATGTTCGCGGCCGGCGGACAAGAAGCGTCGACCGGTCTTGCAGCCCGCCACCCGGACGCAATCGGCCGCCGCCTCGCGCCGTGCCCGGCGCCGCTATAATGGCCGGCCCGAATGCCCGCCCGAAGGAGTCGACGATGGAGCTCTCCCGCGAATCGCTGCTCGACGATTTTTCCACGATGCTGACCGAAGCCGAGGAACTGCTGCGACGTGCGGGCAACGAAACCGGCGAGCGCGCGAAGGATCTGCGCGCACAGGTCGAGGCGAAGCTCCTCGCCGCGAAGCTGCGGCTGCAGGAAATGGAAGGCGAGGCGGTCGACCGCGCGAAAGCGGCGGCGCGCATCACCGACGACTACGTGCACGACAATCCGTGGCGCGCGATCGGCGCTGCGGTCGCCGCCGGCTTCCTGATCGGCCTGCTCGTCAACCGCCGCTGATGGCGCCGGACTTCGGGGTCAGAGCTGTAATTATCCGTTAGTGCGAATAATTACAGC
>DASSVX010000263.1:0-7006 GCA_035705655.1 Casimicrobiaceae bacterium | reverse complement strand
CGCTTGCCGGCGGCAGCGCATTGCTGCGCGGATCGAAATACACGCGGTGCGGGTACAGGTGATAGGCGGCGCGGCCGCGGAAATAATCGGCGTCCGACGCGACGAAGACGCGCACGGGCGAGGGCGGCATCACCGCCAGCGCCTTCTCGATGAACGCGAAAAGCTCGCCGTCTTCGTTGGCAAGCCGCTTGTCGTGCGCGTCCTTGCCGGCGTAACGGGTGGCCGTTGCGCGCTCCTGCCGCATCAGGTTGAAGCTCCAGCGCATGTCGAGCAGCAGCCAGCCGGCGAGGAAGAACGCCGTCATGATCGCGGGGAGCGGAACCGTGAATGCGCCGGGCAGCAATCGACGCATCGCGACGACCGCGAGACCGCCGAGGCCGACGACGAGCGCGAGCAGCAGCGGCAGCGGCAGCGGCTGGTAGTCGGCGCCACCGGCGATCGTGTTGATCGACGCGCCGTTCCAGCGCTCGAAGGCGAACCAGTCGTGCAGCCGGTCACGCGCGATGCCAATCACGCCCATCGGCTTGGCCGTCACACCGTCGACGACGACCGGCTGTGCGAGCGTGCCGTGAATGGCGAGCGCAAGCCCCGTGATATGTCCGATCCATGCCGGATTGCGGGCCATCACCGTCGTCACCGTGCGCCCCGCTTCGACCCGGACGGGCACGTTGTTGACCCGATCGGGCTGGAACTCATTGCGCCACAAAAGGCGCACGTCGGCATCTTCCGCGAGCCCGGCCACGCGCCATTCGATGCCCGGATAGTCGAGCGACGTCACATCGGTGACGATGTTGACGAGCGCGACGCCGTTGGCATCGGTGGCCGTGATCACCAGTTGGCCGCCGACGAGCGCACCGGAACCGCGGACGACCGTGAGATCGCTCGCGCTCCACGCTTTCGGCGACGCGCGCGGAAACCAGCGTCCAGGTGCTGCAGCGGCGAGGTAGACGAGAACGCACGCGATCAGAACGGCCGCGAGAATCAGCGCAATGCGAAGCGCCTCGCGTCGAAAGCGCGGCGCGCCGGGGATCGACGACGCTGCGCTTGCATCCGCCCTCACCTCCGGGGTGGTCGACGCGGGCGAGCCGCTGGCGGGAGCCGTCATCGGAAGCATTATCGTCGGTCAGTGCGCGTTCCGGCTGCGCACCACGTGCACCAGCGTGAGTGCGATGATGCGCAGGTCGAACCACAGCGACCAGTTCTCGATGTAGTAAAGGTCGCACTGGATGCGCTCCTGCACATCGGTGTCGCCACGAAAGTCGTTCACCTGCGCCCAGCCGGTAATGCCCGCCTTCACCAGATGCTTCTGCATGTAGCCCGGTATTTCCTGTTTGAAGCGCTCGACGAACTCGGGCCGCTCGGGGCGGGGCCCTACGACCGACATTTCACCGCGGAGGGTGTTGAAGAACTGCGGCAGCTCGTCGAGGCTCATGCGGCGCAGGAACGCGCCGAAGCGCGTCGCGCGGCGCTCGTGGTGCTTCGACCAGACGGGACCCGAATCGGCCTCGACGCCGATCGGCATGGTCCGGAACTTGAGGATGTGAAAGCGCTCACCGTTCCATGTCACGCGTTCCTGCCGATAGAAGACCGGGCCCGGTGACGACAGTTTCACCCCGATCGCAATGAGCAGCATCAGCGGCGAGGCGACGAGCAGGATCACGAGCGACAGCACGACGTCCTCGAGTTTCTTGAGGAACTGGTTTCCCCCTTCCAGCGGCGATTCGGTCAGGTTGATCACCGGCAGTCCGGCAATCTCGGTCATCGAGTGGTGCAGCAGCGTGAAGTTGAAGATATCGGGCACGAAGCGAACCTGCACCGAATGGCGGCGCAAACCTTCGAGCAGGTCGCGGATGCGCGCCTCGGCGCGTAGCGGCAGCGCGATCCAGACCTGGTCGAGCCCGCCGCCGTCGAGATCGCGCAGCAGCCGATCGACCGGCCCGGCGACCGTCACGCCAATCACCGACGTTCCTGTCAGCGCGGGATCGTCATCGTAGAAGCAGCGGATTTCGAGCCCGCTCCAGGGCAACCTGCGGATGCGTTGCGCGATTTCGCGGCCGAGCGCGCCGGCGCCGACGATGGCGATGCGGCGCAGGTTGTAGCCGCGCCTGCGCAACGTTCGCAGCGTGACGCGGATTCCTCCGCGCGCCGCCAGGTGAACGGCGAATCCGGCGGTAATCCAGTAGATCGACCAGGCGCGCGAAAAATCGCTGCCGGTCTTGGACAGGAACAGGAACGTGAACCATGTCGTCGCGAGGAGCAGCCAGCCGTTGAAAAGACGTCGGACCTCCTCGAACAGCGTGACGCCGCGCTGCGGGGAATAGAGTCCGACGAACGGAAAGAAGGCGCTGCATACGAAGCTCATGCCGAAGATCGCCAGCGCATAGCGCTCGGGCAGCACCCAGTCGTCGAGATAGACCCTGTAAGCGAGGGCGCCGACGATCGCGACGAGCAGCGGATCGAGAAGGCGCATTGCCCACTCGAAGAACTGCGCGTTATCCCTGAGCAGACTCCGGTTCATCGGGCAGCGTTGCCGTCGACGCCTGCATGCGTCGCGACGAAATCCGCAAATTCGCCGCGGAATCGCGCGACGCCGAAGCGCCGCGCATTCGCTCGGCAGGCCTCGGCGGTGAAGCGCGCGGCATCGCGTTCGAATTCACGTACGGCGTTCACGATGGCGTGCGCCGACTGGTCGCGGAACAAGAGACCCGCCGGTGCGCCCGCATCGAGCCCGGCGATCGTCTCGCACGCGGCACCGCCCGCGTAGGCGATCACCGGCGTGCCGAATGCCTGCGCTTCGAGCGGCGCGATGCCGAAATCCTCCTCGGCGGCGAAAACGAACGCGCGGGCACGCGCAAGCCAGCCGTCGCGCTCGACGTCGGACAGCCGCCCGAGCAGGCGGACGTTCGCCGGTGCGCGCGCCTGCAGGTTGCGGCGCAGCGGACCGTCGCCGACGACGACGAGCTCGCGATCGGGCATGCGCCGGAACGCTTCGATCAGGAGGTCGACGCGCTTGTAAGGCACGAGCTGCGAGACGGTCAGATAGAGCGGTTCGCGCTTCGGCGCGTCGTCTCGATGCTCGACGGTGACCGGAGGATAGATGACCGTCGCGTCGCGGCCGTAGCAGCGGCGGATGCGCGCTGCGATGTGCGCCGAGATGGCGATGAAATGATCGACGCGCTCGCTCGCGGCGCGATCCCAGCGGCGAAGCCGCGCGAGCAGCGCGTTCACCGCCAGCAGGCGCAGTCCCCGGTCGAGTCCCGTCTGCGACAGGTACTGCTCGCGCAGATCCCATGCGTAGCGCATCGGCGTGTAGCAGTAGCAGATATGCACCTGACGCCGGTGCGTGCGCACGCCCTTCGCGACGGCATGCGAGCTCGATATCACGAGGTCGTAGGCTGCGACGTCGAGCGATTCGATCGCGCGGGGGAACAGCGGGAGCAGCAGGCGAAAGCCCGCCTTTGCGAACGGCACGCGTTGCAGGTACGACGTTCGTGCACGCCTGCCGTCGAGCGCCGCGCGGTCGGCCGGCGACAGGAAATCGACGAGCGCGAACAGATCGGCATCCGGATAGATGCGCAGGATTTGCGCGAGCACTCTTTCTCCGCCGCGCCAGGTGTCGAGCCAGTCATGGACGACGGCAACCTTCACGACGAGCGCAACGGATCGGATGCGGGTTTTCGCGGCATCGTGGCGAACAAGCGGTGGGAGCGCAATTTTACGCGCCCGCCCGTGAACGTGGTGCACGGAAGGGAGAGTGATAACATCGGCCGCCTTTGCATGCATCGGACGAAGGCGTCATGGCGCTCCGCGTCGGCTTCAACGCGACACCGTTGCTGTCGCCGCTGACCGGAATCGGGCAATACATCGTCAACCTGGGTCGCTCACTCGTGGCCACCGGCGAGGTCGACGCCTATTCGTTTTACGGACACCGCTGGCGGCACGAGGCGCCGGCACCACCGCCCGGACTCCGGGGCGGCGACGATCCTCAGCGCCTGCTGCGGGACATCAAGCCATTCATCCCGTTCAAGCGCGAATTGCGGCACGCGCAACAGCAATTCCTGTTCGGCCGCGGCGCACGTCGCTTCGGACTCGACATCTATCACGAGCCGAATTACGTGCCCATCGGCTACGACGCGCCGGTCGTCGTCACCGTCCACGATCTTTCCTGGATGCGTTATCCGCAGACGCATCCGGCAGACCGCGTCCGCTGGCTCGAACGATCGATGCCGTCCGCGTTGGCGCGGGCCGCTGCCATTCTCGTCGATTCGGATTTCATACGGCAGGAGGTGCTGGCGACGTTCGGGCTCGATCCGGCGCGCGTGCATACCGTTCACCTTGGCGTATCGAGTGCATTCCGGCCGCGCAGCCGCGATGAGACGCGAGCAGCGCTTTCGGCACTCGATCTCGTCCACGGCCAGTATGTGCTCGCCGTCGGAACGATCGAGCCGCGCAAGAACATCGGACACGTGGTGGCGGCGTACGCGCGACTGCCCGAGCGGCTGCGCAGACGCTACCCGCTCGTCATTGCCGGCGCAAGCGGTTGGCGCGCCGCCGATCTCGAACGGGAACTGCACGCGTTGACGGCGCGGGGCGAGGTCCGCTTTCTCGGCCGCGTGCCGGACGAAGACCTGCCGATCATCTACGCGGGCGCAGCGGCATTCGTCTTTGCCTCAGTCTACGAGGGGTTCGGGCTGCCGCCGCTGGAGGCGATGGCCTCGGCGGTGCCGGTTCTCGTCGCGGACCGGGCCGCGCTGCCCGAGCTCACCGCCGAAGCCGCCGTGAAGCTGGACCCGGAGAGGCCCGACGATACGTCGTCGAAGCTCGCCGAGCTGCTCGACGATGCGGCCATGCAGGCCGAATTCGCGGGCCGCGGTCAGCGGCGAGCGGCCGTGTTCACGTGGGAGGCGTGTGCGCACCGGACGCTGCGCGTCTATCGCGCCGTGGAGGCTGCCGCGTAAGCATTGCCGCTGTCCGGCGAACCAGCGCCGCTCCTCTATACTTGCGATCTTTCTGGTGGCTTCGAACTGGCCGACGCGAACCCGTGAAACGATTGCTGGTGACCGGACAGCAGGGATTTGTCGGCACCACGCTTTCGCGCATGGTCGGCGTCGAACGTCAAGTCGCCGGCTGGAGCGTGATCGACCTGCCCGGCAATGTCGATCTGCGCGATGCGGCGGCAACGTCGGCGATGGTCGGGAACGCGGCGCCCGATGCCGTGCTGCATCTCGCGGCACAGAGCTTCGTGCCCGACGCCGTGCGCGATCCGGCTGCCACGTTGGAGAACAATCTCTTCGGTACGCTCAATGTGCTTCAGGCATTGAAGAAGTGCGCGTTCCGCGGACGGATGATTTATGTCGGCACCGGAGACGTTTACGGAGTGGTGCCCGAGGACGCGTTGCCGGTGGCCGAGACGCGTCTGCCGGCGCCGCGCAATCCGTATTCGGTCAGCAAGCTCGCGGCCGAGGCGCTTTGCTATCAATGGACGGCAACCGAAGGCATGGACATCGTGCTTGCACGACCGTTCAACCACATCGGCTGGGGACAAAGCGACAGGTTCGTCCTGTCGAATTTCGCACGCCAGGTCGTCGAGATCAGGCAGGGACGGCGTGGGCCCGCGGTTGCGGTCGGAGACATCGACGTGACGCGCGATTTCACCGACGTGCGCGACGTCGTGCATGCCTATTTCGCGCTGTTCGCGTCGGGTGCTTCGGGCGAGGTCTACAACGTGTGCTCGGGCCGCGACCGCTCCATCCGCTCGCTCCTCGATCGTCTGGCGGAGCTGGCCGGCGTTGCGATCGCGATCGAGCAGGATCAAGCAAGATTGCGGAAGGCCGAGCAGCGGCGCGTGTGCGGCGATCCGGCAAAAATCACGCGCACCACCGGGTGGGCGGCGAATACGCCGCTCGACGAATCGCTCGCTGCGATGCTGCGTTATTGGGAGAACGGGGAAGAATGTCCAAATCGGCACTGATCACCGGCATTACCGGTCAGGACGGCGCGTACCTGGCGAAGCTGCTGCTCGCCAAGGGCTACCGCGTGTTCGGTGTGCTGGCACGGCGCAGCTCCGATACGCGCTGGCGCCTCGCGCATCTGGGCATCGCCGACGACGTGACGCTCGTCGACGGCGATCTCGTCGACATGACGTCGATCCTGCGTGCGCTCGAAGTCAGCGCGGCGGACGAGGTCTACAACCTCGGCGCGCAAAGCTTCGTGGCCACGTCGTGGCGCCAGCCGTTGCTGACGGCCGGTGTCACCGGCATCGGTGCGCTGCACGTGCTCGAGGCGATCCGCATTCACGATCCGAACGTGCGGTTCTACCAGGCGTCGACGAGCGAGATGTTCGGGTTGATCCAGGCCGAATGGCAGGACGAGTCGACGCCCTTCTACCCTCGCAGCCCCTATGGGGTCGCCAAGCTGTTCGCGCACTGGTCGACGGTGAACTATCGCGAAAGCTTCGGCCTGCATGCGTCGAGCGGCATCCTGTTCAACCATGAATCGCCGTTGCGCGGCATCGAGTTCGTCACGCGCAAGGTGACCGACGGCGTGGCGCGCATCAAGCTCGGCAAGGCGCGCGAGTTGCGGCTCGGTAACATCGATGCAAAGCGCGACTGGGGATTCGCCGGCGATTACGTCGAGGCGATGTGGCTGATGCTGCAGCAGGAGCGCCCCGACGATTACGTGATCGCGACGGGCGTCACCACCACGGTTCGCGACATGTGCCGCATCGCGTTCGAGCATGTCGGCCTCGACGCCGAGAAGCACATCGTCGTCGATCCGCAGTTCTTTCGTCCTGCCGAAGTGGACGTATTGCGCGGCAATCCGACGAAAGCGCGCGAGCGGCTGGGCTGGTCGACGAAGACTTCGCTGCACGAGCTGATCGCAATGATGGTCGACGCAGACATGCGACGGGTGGCGCGCGAGTAGCGCCGACACGCGGGAGCCGACAGATGCCGGTCGTTTCGCCGTTCCGCGCCGGGATGCTGCGCGAATGCTGGGGATTTCGCGA
>DASSVX010000262.1:0-18297 GCA_035705655.1 Casimicrobiaceae bacterium | reverse complement strand
GTGCGCCGGCCGTCACAATCGCGCCCATCCGCAAAGACGAGACGACCCACGATGAGCCGCAAACGACCCGAACAAGTGTCAGGCACCACGATCGGCGTCGAGCACACGTCGGAGGTGCTTGCCGACAATCCGCTCGGCGATCCGCACGTGCGCAGGCTCGCCGTCTGGCTCCCTCCCGGTTACGACGGCGGCGCCGTGCGCGGACGCACGAGCGCGCGCGGCCGGCGCTTTCCCGTGCTGTTCGACCTGGTCGGCTTCACCGGATCGGGGCTCGCGCACATCAACTGGCGTCCGTTCGACGAGAACGTCCCTGAGCGCGCAGCGCGGCTTCTCGCCGAGCGCAGGATGGGACCCGCGATCGTCGTGTTCCCTGATTGCTTCACGTCGATGGGAGGCAACCAGTACGTCAACTCGTCGGCGATCGGCCGCTATGCCGACTACCTGACGCGCGAGCTGATTCCGTTCGTCGACCGCGAATTCCACACGCTCGCGGCGCGCGAGCATCGCGGCTGCTTCGGCAAGTCGTCGGGCGGCTATGGAGCGATGATCCACGCGATGCGCTACGCACAGTACTGGGGCGCGATCGCCGATCATTCGGGCGACGCGCTGTTCGACTTCTGCTATTACACCGACTGGCCGCGCACGCTGAACGAGCTCGACCGCTACCGCAAGCGTCCCCGCGCGGCGGGACGCATCGACGTGACGCGCGACGAGCGCGATGCGGCCGCAGGCATCGACGATGGCCGCGTGCGGCGCTTCCTCGACCATGTCTTCGCGAAGGACAAGCTCGGCGATGCCGAGGTCCACGCGCTCATGAATCTCGCGATGGCAGCGACCTACGATCCCGATCCGAAAGTGCCGCTCGGATTCCGGCTGCCCTTCAATCTCGAGACGGGCGAGCTCATTGCCGCGCGCTGGCGGCGGTGGCTGCGCAACGATCCGGTGAATCTTGTCGCGACCTGCAAACGGAACCTCAGGACGATGCTCGGCATCTACATCGATTGCGGGTGGCGTGACCAGTATCATCTGCATTACGGCGCGCGCCTGCTGTCGAAGCGCCTGACGCAGCACGGCATCGCGCACGTCTACGAGGAGTTCGACGACAATCACTCGTCGATCGACTACCGGATGGACGTGAGCCTTCCGTTTCTTTATCGCGCATTGAAACCCTGAAGGGAGATCGGCGATGCGTTGGGGCGATTTCAGGCGCAGCGAGAACGTCGAGGACCGCACCGGCGGCGCACCCGAAGGCAGCGGCGGCGGGCTGCCGTTCGGCGGCCTGCACATCGGCGGCGGCGCGCTCATCATCCTCGTGATCGTCGGGATGCTGTTCGGCATCAACCCGCTCGAGATGCTCGGCCTCATCTCCGGCAACGATGGCACCGTGCAGCAGGCGCCGCCGGGGAACCAGCCCGGTTACGGCCCGCAAACCGGCGCGGCGCCCACCGCGGCCGACGCGCACAAGGATTTCGCGGTTGCGGTGCTCGGCGACACCGAGGACGTGTGGGGGGCGATCTTCAAGCAGATGGGCTCGCGCTACGTGCCGCCGAAGCTCGTGCTCTATCGTGGCGTCACGCGCTCCGCATGCGGGCGCGCCGCGGCGGCCGTGGGCCCGTTCTACTGCCCGGGCGACCGTGATCTGTACCTCGACACGTCGTTCTTCAACGAGCTCGCGACGCGTTTCGGCGCGCCCGGCGAATTCGCGCAGGCGTACGTGATCGCACACGAAGTCGGCCACCACGTGCAGAACCTGCTCGGAACGATGGACAAGGTGCAGGCGCAGATGCAGGGTGGCGACGAGCGGACGGCCAACGCGCTGTCGGTTCGTCTCGAGCTGCAGGCCGATTGCTACGCGGGCGTATGGGGCTTCTACGCGCAGAAGCGCAACATGATCGACGCCAGCGACATCGACAGCGGACTGCGTGCGGCGGCCGCGGTCGGCGACGACAGGATCCAGAAGCGCACGCAGGGCTATGTCGTTCCCGATTCGTTCACGCACGGCTCGGCGGAGCAGCGAACGCGCTGGTTTCGCACCGGTCTTTCGTCGGGCGACTTGCGCGAATGCAACACGTTCGCCGCCCGCTGACCGCCGGCGGCCCGCCGCTTGCGGCGTCCGCCGCCGCTGCCCTATGATTGCCGGCGAAGGAGGGGCGGCATGAAAACCATCATGAGTGCGCTGTCGATCATCGCCGTGGCGGGCGCCGTGGCGGCCTGCGCGCCGCTGCAGCTCGCGAAGTCCGACGTCGACGGCCGTGTCGTCTGCGACACCGACCGGATGGATCGGGTCGAGCGGGCGGCACGGCGCGAAAACCGGGAAGTGCACTGGATCAATTGCCCGCTCGCCACGCTTCGCGTCGTCTCGTAACACGGTCCTCACCGTGCGGGTGCGCGCAGTCTGCGCACGCTGATCGGCGGACGCGATGGCGGTGCTGAAACGTCCCCCCACGCTCGCTGTGCTCGCCGCGCCCGAAGGGGGCTGGTCAGTCGCTCGGGGCGGCCCTTCGCAACTGACGTGTCCCGGCTGCGGCCGGGCGATGCGCTCGCTTGCACTGCCGCGCGAACCGCTGGCGCCGCTTGCGCTCGACGTTTGCGACGATTGCCAGGCGCTCTGGCTCGACGCGACGGAAAGCCAGGCGCTCACCCCGGGCGCGGTGATCGCGCTGTTCCGGGCGATCGGCTCGTCGCAGCCGACGCATCGCGACGCCTACCCCGCCCTACTTCCCTGTCCGCGCTGCACGACGCCGCTATCGCTCACGCAGGACCTGCAGCATACGACCCGATTCACCTATTACCGCTGTCGCTATGGACATGGACGCTTCACGCCGTACGTGCAATTCCTGCGCGAGAAGAATTTCATCCGTGCGCTCGATCCGGGCGAGCTCGCGCGGCTGCGCGCAGTCGTCACGACGGTGCGCTGCGTCAGCTGCGGCGCACCGGTTCCGCTCGACAAGTCGGCCGTGTGTCCCTATTGCGGCGCGCCGGTGATGCTTCTCGATGCCGATGCGGTCGGCAAGGCGCTCGACCGGCTCGCCACGGCGGAATCGAAGCGCACGACGGCGCAGCCGATGTCCGGCGACGCCGTGATCGCGATCGCCAACGTCGAGCGCGAGCTCGCAAAAAGCCGGCGCGAATACGAGAGCGAAAGCGGCGTCGATCTCATCATGGTGGGCCTGCGTGCGCTCGGCAGTCTCGTCGGGCATTGAGTTTCCGCATCGCGGCGTGCCGCTCGCGCACAGGGCATCGGGCCCGGCGGAGTTAGAATGCGCAGCATCATTTCGAGGAGATTTCCGTGACTCATCGCGCCATCCGTGCCCTCGCGGTACTCGTCTTCGCCGCCGTCGCCGTTTCCGCCGCGGCGCAAACCGCGTCGCCCGCATCGCCCGCGCCACCCGCGGCGCCCGCTGCAGCCGCTGCAGCCACACCGAAGCCCGAATGCGGCAAGCCCGGGGACTATCCGGGGAATCTCGCCAGCGACAATCAGAAGCGCAGCTGGCAGAAGGACTTCGTCGCCTACGTCGACTGCCTGAAGAAGTTCATCGAGGAGCAGCAGGCGCTGGCCGAGCCGCACGTGAAGGCTTCGAATGCCGCGATTGCCGAGTACAACGCAGGCGTCAAGGCCTACAACGATCAGATCCAGAAGGCCAAGGGCGACTGACGCCGCGCGGCGGGCGCCGGCGCGCCGTCCGGCCCGACGCCTGACATCGCGCGCGAACGCGGCGCCACCATGGACGACGCGGCCGTCGCATCACCGGAAGTGATTGCGCGCGTGCTGGTCGACGAATTCGACCGGCACTACGCGCTGTTTCGCGACTGCGCGAGGGCCGCGAAGCGCCACTTCCAGTCGGGCAACTGGTTGGCGATCGGTCACGTCGCGCGCGACCGCATCGACTTCTACGACCGGCGCGTCGCGGAGACCGTCGAGCGCATCGAGCGCGAGTTTCGTTTCGGCGGCGACGACGGGTTCTGGGCGAAGGTGCGACAGCGGTTCGTCACGCTCCTCGCCGAGCATCGCCAGCCCGAGTGTGCCGAGACGTTCTTCAACACGGTCTCCACCAAGGTTCTGCACCGCACCTATTTCCACAACCGCTGCCTCTTCGTGCGCCCGGCCGCGTCGACCGAGTATCTCGACGACGGTGCGCCATCGTATCGGTGCTATTACCCGCGCAGGCTCGGCCTGCGCGCAACGCTGATCGACGTCGTTCTCGACTTCGGGCTCGACCTGCGCTTCGCGGATTTTCGCGCCGACCTGATCCATGTGCTCGCGGCGCTGCGCCGGCGCCTGCCGCGGCCGTTCGTCGTCGATGCGAACTGCCAGATCCAGCTGCTCGCGAGCCTGCTGTTCCGAAACCAGACGGCGTATGCGGTCGGCAGGGTCGTGAACGCCGAAAAAACGTACCCATTCGTCGCGGCGATCAAGCGGCGCGGCGACGAGCGGCTCTACATCGACGCCCTCCTTACCGATCCGCTGGAGCTTGCGCTGCTGTTCTCGGCCAATCGCGCGTACTTCCTCGTCGACATGGAAGTGCCCTCCGCGTACGTCGAATTCCTGCGCGCCATGCTGCCGGACAAGACCGCATCGGAGCTCTACACGATGCTCGGGCTGCAGAAACATGGCAAGACGCTCTTCTACCGCGACTTCCTGCATCACCTTCGTCATTCGACCGATCGGCTCGTCACCGCGCCGGGCATCGAGGGACTCGTGATGACGGTGTTCACGCTGCCGTCGTACCCGTACGTATTCAAGGTGATCCGCGACCGCATCGCGCCGTCGAAGGACACCGATGCGTCGCGAGTCAAGCAGAAATACGCGCTCGTCAAGCACCATGACCGCGCCGGACGAATGACCGATACGCTCGAATACTCGGACGTGGCGATTCCGCGCGAACGCTTCACCGGCGAATTGCTGGCCGAGCTCGAGACGACGATCGCTACGCAGCTCGAGAACGACGGCGCGTACGTCATCATCCGGCACGTCTACATCGAGCGCCGCCTGACGCCGCTCAACCTGTTCCTCGCCGGCACGGACGCCGCCGACCGGGCGCGCGTGATCGGCGATTACGGCAATTCACTGAAGGAGCTCGCGGCGGTCAACATCTTCCCGGGCGACCTGCTGTTCAAGAATTTCGGCGTCACCCGCTACGGACGGGTCGTGTTCTACGACTACGACGAGATCGAGTACCTGACCGACTGCCGGTTCCGCGCGATTCCCGAGCGCCCGGCCGGTGTCGACGAATTGTCGGACGAAGTGTGGTATCCCGTCGGCACCCACGACGTCTTCCCGGAGGAGTTCGCGACATTCCTTCTCACCGATGCATCGATCCGCCATGCGTTCATGGCGTTCCACGCCGATCTCCTCGATCCGCGATGGTGGCAGTCGATGCAGGAGGCCAATCGCGGCGGCCGCCAGACCGAGGTGCTGTCGTACGCCGAGGGCGTGCGCTTTCGAAGCGCGGCCGCGACCCCGCCATCGCGCACGATCCTGCAATGAGTGCGCGCGGCGCCGGTGTTATGCTCGCCTTCGTCGCTGTTCACGGAGCGCTGCATGTCGCAACGAACCCTCCTCGCGTCGATCGTCGCGATCGGCGTGCTCGCCGGATGCCAGAACGGCCCGACGAAGGAAGAGCTCGAGGCCGCCAAGAATACGATCGACTGCGAGCGCCCCGGCGAGCGGATCGTGATCCGGTTCGCCGACGGCGAAGCGCGCCTGCTGATGCCCGATGCGACGCGCGTCGTGCTCTACCAGGTGCCGAGCGGGTCCGGCTTCCGCTACATCAACGGCCTCATGGAGCTGCGCGGCAAGGGCATGGACGTCGAGCTCACGCGCGAGCAGCAGGCGGTGCATCTGAGCTGCAAGGCCTACGAGATTCCGAAAAAGCCGTGATCAGTGCGCCGACGCGCGCCGCGCCGGGTCGATGTCGATGTATTGCCACCACTGCGAGCGGATCGGGTGCGGCACGTACGTGCCGATCCACGGATGGCGCAGGCTGTCTTCGAGCACGTGGTAGGTCATGCGCCAGGGCGCATAGGCGATCACGAGCTCGGTCATCCGGTCGAAGAGGCGCGTGCGTTCCGCCGAATCGGGTAGCGTGCGTGCGCGATCGAAGAGCCGGTTGAACTCCGGCAGGTCGAAGCGTGCGTTGTTCTCGGGACCCGAGGGTCCGTACAGCAGCTGCATGAAGTTCTCGGCATCGGGGTAGTCGGCGTTCCAGCCATCCGAGCGCATCGGAATCTTTCCCTGACGCGCCATCTTCCGGAGCTCGGGCACGCGGTCCTTCTTCACGACGATCCGGATGCCGATCGCGTCCATGTTCTTCTTCCACAGCTCGTCGCTCTCGCGCGACGCCGAGTTCGGTGTCGACCAGCGCTCGATCGTGAGGCGCTTGCCGTCCGGCGTCTCGCGGTATCCATCGCCGTCGCGGTCCTTGTAGCCGAAGCGGTCGAGGAGTGCGCGCGCCAGCGGCGGATCGTAGAGCTGCGCGTCGGTGCGCAGCGTCGGATCGTAGCCGGCGATGTCCGGTGGAATCGGGCCGTTCGCCGGCACTGCGCGGCCCTTGAGCAGCACGCGAATCGCTTCGTCGTTGTCGTAGCCCATGCCGATCGCGCGGCGCAGCGCGATCCGGTCCAGCGAATATCCGCCGACGACCGGGTCCTCCATGTTGAAGTAGACCCACCAGGAATTGGGCCGCAGCAGGACGTCGTGCACGATACCGCGCGCGGCGAGCGAAGGCAGCAGCCTGCCGTTCGCGTCGAGCGCCTGCGCCGTGAACTCGGACGGCAGGATATCGAGGAAGTCGATCTCGCGATTGAGGAAGGCAAGCCAGCGCGCCTGGCCTTCCTCGATGATGCTGATCTCGATGCGTGAGGCCAGCGGCAGCCGCTTGCCGCGCAATGCCGCGGCGGCGCTGCGCGACGATTCGGGAATCGGCCCGGCCGGCTCGTAATACGTTTCCCGAAAATGCGGATTTGCCACGAGGACGATGCGCGTACTGCGGCTGTACTCACCGAGCATGTAGGGCCCGGTGCCCACGGGATGCGCGCCGATGTCGTTGCCGTAAGCCTCGACGACTTCGCGCGCCTGCGCCGCAAGGTTCGGCACCGCCAGCACGTAAGGGAAGCGGAGGTCGGGTGCGACGAGCCGGATGCGCAGCGTGTACCGGTCGACGACCTCGAGTCCCGCGATCGACGCGTCGTAGTCGAAGCGCCCGCGCTTCGCCGCCTGCTCGCGCGCCTCGCTGCCGCCGACGAGCTTGCCCTCGAGCAGCCACAGCCATGGCGACTTCACGGCCGGGTCGAGCACGCGCTTCAACCCGTAGGCGAAATCGCCCGCCGTCAGTTCGCGCTGCTGCCCCTTGAAGGCAGGGTCGGGCGTGAAGTAGAGCCCCTTGCGCACCTTGCAGACATAGGTGCGTCCGCCGTCCTGCACCTGCGGCATCGCCTCGAGCGCGCGTGGCACGAGCGTGACGGGACGCGCAAGATAGTCGTAGTCGAGCATCGTGTCGAACACGTTCGCGATGATGCCGTCGGAGGCGGCATCCGACGCAAATGCAGGATCGAAGCTCGTCTCGGCGATCGACATCGCGACGCGAAGCGTCTTCGCGCCACCTGCCGCCTGCGCAGGCGGCGAGAGCGTGACCAGTGCCAGGAGCGCGCAGAAGACGACAAGCCGGTCCGCCATGCGAATGACGCTTGAAAGCAACGAGCGGCCGATCGTAGCATTCGGTTCCTGCACGCCCGGGGAGCGGCCGGTGGCCGCCGCGGGCGACGAGGAGATGCCATGGAGATGAAGCGGATGAACGGCGGAAGCCTGCGCGCCGCGGGGTACGACGAGCGCGCCCGCAAGCTCGTCGTGGAGCTCACGTCCGGGACGCTCGAGTACAGCGGCGTCCCCGGCGAAGTATGGCGCCGCTTCTCGACGTCGTCGTCGCCGTGGTCGTACTACCGCGACAACATCGAGGAAGAATATACGGCGCATCGGACGCGTTGATCGTTCCCGCCGTCAGGCGGCAGGCGCCTTCTGCCGCACGCGCTTGTCCGCGGCGCTTCGCGACGGGCGCTTCGCCGGTGCGAAGCGGCCGAGCCACGCGAAGAATTCGCGGTACCACAGCAGCGAATTGCGCGGCTTCTGGATCCAGTGGTTCTCGTCCGGGAAATAGACGAGCCGGGCCGGAACGTCCTTCGCCTTGAGCGAGTTGAAATACTGCAGGCCCTGCGTGGCGGGGACGCGATAGTCGAGCTCGCCGTGGATCACGAGCGTCGGCGTTTTTGCCTGCTTCACGTAATGGTGCGGCGACTGGCGCATGACGCGCACCTCGTCCTCCCAGTGGAATGCGCCGAGCTCCTTCGCGAAGAAGCGATAGCCGTCGGTCGCCATCATGCTGACCCAGTCGTAGCAGCCGGCGTGGCACACGAACGCCCGGTAACGGTCGGTGTGTCCGTTCATGTAGGCCACCATGAACCCGCCGTAGCTGCCGCCGGTTGCCACGAGCCGCGTGGCGTCGACGTACCCCTGCGCGACGAGCAGGTCGGTGGCTGCTTCGGTGTCGGCGAATTCCTTTTCGCCGTAGCGCCCGGTGATCGTTTCGAGGAACGCCTGTCCGAACCCCGACGAGCCATGGTAATTGACCGCGGCAACGACATAGCCCTGCCCCGCGAATACCTGCGTGTTCCAGCGGAAATGCCAGCCGTCGTGATGCGCCGCGTGCGGACCGCCGTGGATCGAGTGCATCAGCGGCCACTTGCGCTTCGGATCGAATCCGGGCGGATACGTGACGAACAGCTGGACCGGCTCGCCGCGAAAGCCGGCCACCTCGAATTCGCGCACGTCGCCAAGCGCGTGGCGGGCAAGGAGCGCGCGGTTGTGCGATTCGATTGCGCGCTCGCCGCGCCCGTCGTTCGATGCAGCAAAAAGCGCCGGTGGATGGCGCGCCGTGTCGCGCGTGTAGACGAGCACGCTGCCGTCGGCTGACTGTGCGTAACCCGAGACCACGCCGCCCGGAACGAGCAGTGACGAGGCACTCCCGCCAAGCGGATGGCGCCAGATACCGACGCGGCCGCGATCCTCGGTCAGCGACAGCAGCGCCGCCGAATCGGGCGTCCAGGCGAGATGCGTCGTTGCACGATCGAACGCCGGCGCAACGGGCGTGCTCGCACCGGTCTTGCGCGACAGCACGCGCAGGTGCCCCTGGTCGTTGAATGCGCGCGCGGTGTCGTACGCGTGATAGGCGATCGAGCGGCCGTCGGGCGAATAGCACGGGTGCTCGTCCGACATTCCGCTTGCCGACGTGAGGTTTTTCGTGCGCCGCGTGCGCAAATCGACGACGACGACGTCACAGCGATGCATCATGCCCGGCTCGGGCGCCGGGTCGATCGTGACTGCGAGCTCGAGGCCGTCGGGTGCGATGTCGTAGTGCTCGGCGGCCGGATCCCATGGCTGCAGCGCGAGCCCGGTGCCCGCAAGCAGATCCTCGCAGCGGCCGGTCGCAACGTCGCAGGCGAACACGTGCGGCTCGCGGCCATCGGTCAGCCAGTGATCCCAGTAGCGGTATTCGCCGCGCTCGGTGAGGTGCGCCTGCACCTTCTCATCCTTCTTTTCGCGATAGCGTTTCGCTTGCGCCGCCTCGCCGCGAAGATCGGGCCATACCCACGACACGAACGCGATGCGCGTGCCGTCGGGAAACCACTTGATGGCACCCACACCCGTCGCCAGGCGCGTGAGCCGCACGGCCTCGCCGCCGTCGGGCGCGATCAGGTAAATCTGCGCTTCGTCGTCGTCGCCACGCTTTGCGGTGAATGCAACGTTCGTTCCGTCCGGCGAGAAGCGCGGATCGCTGTCCTTGTCGCCCGCCGTGAGCTTGCGCGGCTTCGCGGGCAGGCCGACGCGCGACCCGAAGCCGGTCGGATAGAGCCACAGCTCGGTGGTTCCGGCGTTGCGATCGATCGAATACGACGTGACGGGCGCGCATGCGAGACGGCCATCGGGCGACAGCGTTGGCGTGCCGATGCGCTTCACCGCCCACAAGGCGTCGGCGTCGAACGGCGGCTTGGCGGCGCTCGAACTTGCGCGGCTCGTAGGCATTGGCGAATTGCTCCGGGTAGAATGAAGCCGCGATTGTAGTGGCAGTACGCCGCAACGCGTGCCGATGCGCAGTATTTCCGTCTCCTCGAATCCCGCCCACCGCCGGCGACGCGCAACGCGCGCCGGCCGCGGCGGCAAGCCCGCAACGTCATGAACTATCGCCGTCTTGGCCGCTCGGGACTGAAGGTCAGCGAACTGTCGTTCGGCTCGTGGGTGACCTACGGCAACCAGCTCGACGAAAACGTCGCACGCGAGTGCATGGCCGCCGCGCACGACGCGGGCGTCAACTTCTTCGACAACGCCGAGGTTTACGCGAAGGGGCGCGCCGAATCGATCATGGGCGACGCGTTTGCGAAGCTCGGCTGGCGGCGCGCGTCCTACATCGTGTCCACGAAGTTCTACTGGGGACTGCACGACGGCCCCAACGAACGGAACACGCTGAATCGCAAGTACCTGATGCAGGCGATCGACGGCTCGCTCGCGCGGCTTCGGCTCGACTACGTCGACATCGTGTTCTGTCACCGCCCCGATCCCGACACTCCGATCGACGAAACGGTCTTCGCGATGCACGACATGATCGCATCGGGGAAGGCGCTGTACTGGGGCACGTCCGAGTGGAGCGCGGCGGAGATCGTGATGGCGCACGCGATCGCCGAGCGCCATCATCTCCGAAAGCCCGTGACCGAACAGCCGCAATACAATCTTCTGCACCGCGAGCGCGTCGAGACCGAATATGCGCGCCTCTACGACGACGTCGGCCTCGGAACCACGACGTGGAGCCCGCTCGCGTCCGGTCTCTTGTCAGGCAAGTACAACGCCGGCGTTCCCGTCGATTCGCGCGCGTCGATCAAGGGATTCGAATGGCTTGCCGAGCGCATCCTCGAACCGACGCGGCTCGCGAAGGTCAAATCGCTCGTCCCGATCGCGCAGGAACTCGGTTGTACGCTCGCCCAGATGTCCATCGCGTGGTGCCTGGTGAATCGACACGTGTCGACCGTAATCACCGGAGCGAGCCGTCCTGCGCAGGTCGTGGAGAACATGAAGGCGCAGGACGTCGTCGCGAGACTCACGCCCGACGTGCTGGCGCGCATCGATGCCGTTACCGCGGGTTGAAAGAAATGGGTTGCGTTCCTCATCGTGTCGCGGTGCGCTCGAATGATTCCTGCAAACACGAGAACTCGCGGCAGTCGCCGGCCGCCGCGCGGCGGTGACGCCGTGAACCCGCTCGATTCCTGGGCCGAGGAGCAGCGCTCGGCGTACCTCTATCGCGCGTGTGCCGATGCCGAGAACGGCACGATCCGCGCCGAGCTTTTCCGCCGCCTCGCCGGCGAAGCCGAGGCGCAGGCCGCCATCTGGCGAGCGCAGTTGACCGCCCGCGGGTATCCGGCGCCTGGCCCGTTCATTCCCGATGCACGCACCCGCCTCGTCGCCAATCTCGTGCAGTGGCTCGGGCCGCGGCGGCTGCGCAACGTCCTCGCCGCGATGAAGGTCCGCGGCATGGCAGTCTATGGCGGCGCCGCGGCCGCCGAAGCCGTGCATCCGATGCAAGCCGCGGGCGTATCGTCCGGACTCCGGCACCCCGGACCCGCGGTCGGCGGCAACCTGCGCGCGGCCGTGTTCGGCGTGAACGACGGGCTCGTCTCGAACGCCGGGCTGATCCTCGGGGTGGCCGGCGCGACGAACGACGTGAGGATGATCGTCCTGTCCGGCGTTGCCGGCATGGCGGCCGGCGCGTTCGCGATGGCGGCTGGCGAATACGTGTCCGTCAAATCGCAGCGCGAAGTGCACGAGTACCAGGTCGCGCTCGAGCGTGACGAGCTCACGCAGTACCCCGAGGCCGAGACGCAGGAGCTCGCGCTCACCTCTACGGCGAAGGGCGTGCCGGTCAGGCAGGCCGACCGGCTCGCGAAGCGACTCGTCGCCAACCACGAAAATGCACTCGACACGCTGGTGCGCGGCGAGCCGGGCGCAAATCCACGACAACTCGGCTCGCCGATCGGCGCGGCCGCGCGCGCGTGCTTCGCGTTCGCCGCCGGCGCGCTCGTGCCGCTCGCGCCCTATCTGTTGCGCGTCGGACCCGATGCGCTCGGATGGACGATCGGTCTCGCGGCTGCGGGCTTTTTCACCGTGGGCGCCGCGCTATCGCTCTTCACCGGGCGCAACGGCGTCTACTCGGGCGTGCGCATGCTCGTCCTCGGCGGCGCGGCAGGCGCCGTCACGTTCACGATCGGGCATCTGATCGGTGGCGGAGCCGGCTGACGCAAAGCACCGTGCCGACGACGGGGAGCGCTTGCGTCATTCGATAAAAAAAGACCGCAAACACGTAGGTTGCGGTCTGGTAGTTTCGGGCGGGCGGACAGGAGGTCGCCCGACCGGAGTGCGGTGAAAACGTATCGCTAGGTGGCCTTCATGCATTCGCTGCGGGCCTTGGCCGCGTCGTCCTTGCTCATGCCCTTGGTCTTCGCGTTGCACTCGGCCATCTTGCTCTGCGCCTTGGCCGGCTTGGCCTTGAGACACTGGTTCACGAAATTCTGCCGATCCTTGCCTTCGAGCTTCTTTTCGCCGGCCTGCGCCTGGCAGGCGCTCATTTTCGTGTTCTGCTTGTTGTCGGCGGCGTTGGCCGGCATCGCGAATGTCGCGACAAGTGACAACACGATGAGCGGTAGCAGCTTGTTCATGCGAACTCCGAGAAGGTTGTTTCGGGGAACTGCCCTGGGACCTGCGTAGACGTCGAAGCCAGTCTACGGCAACCCTAACGGCCGAGGCAACGAATTCGCTGACGGCTTTGCGCCCCTTGTTGCGCGCGGACCCTCTTGCAGTGCAACATGACGCTCTTCCTCGCGCCGCGGCATGCTCGAACGCCGTCGGCAATATTTGCAAGCCCTTGAAACCACAGCAGAAGAAGCCGCGATGATCCTCGTCCTCGAACCGAACATCCACCCGGAAAGCGTCGATTACCGGATGCTTACCGGTCAGCTGGAGCGCCTGTCCAACGTGAGTTTTCGCGTCCACCGCGAGGTAGGCACCGAGGTCACGCTGACCGAGATCTATCTGATCGGCAACACGGCGGCGCTTACCGTCGAGCAGATGCAGGTGCTGCCCTGCGTCGCGAAGGTCGTGCGCGTCTCCGAACCCTACCGCGTGCTCGGGCGCCACAGCCAGGGCGACGATCGCGCGTCGTCGTTCGAATACAACGGCGTGCATTTCGGACAGGACAGCCTGCACGTGTTCGCGGGACTGTGCGCCGTCGACTCGCGCGAGTCGGTCGCCGCGATGATGAAGGCATTGCGCGACAACGGGCAGGTATGCACGCGCATGGGTGCGTACAAGCCGCGAACGTCGCCTTACGCGTTCCAGGGCTTCGGCGCCGAATGCCTGCCGTACGTGTTCGAGCTCGCGGGCAAGTACGGCATCCGCGTGATCTCGATGGAGGTCACGCACGAGTCGCATGTCGACGAAATCCGCAGCGCCCTCGAAGCGACCGGCAATGCCACCGGCGTCATGCTGCAGATCGGTACGCGCAACACGCAGAACTTCGAGCTCCTGAAGCTCGTCGGTCGCCAGCAGCAGTTCCCGGTGCTGATCAAGCGCGGGTTCGGGATCACGCTCGACGAGTCGCTGAACGCGGCCGAGTACCTTGCCACCGAAGGCAATCGCAAGATCGTCTTCTGCCTGCGCGGCATGAAGACGAACATGGGCGATCCGCACCGCAACCTCGTCGACTTCGCGCACGTGCCCGTTGTCAAGCGCCTGACGCGCATGCCGGTAGCCGTCGATCCGTCGCACTCGGTCGGCACGCGCGCCCGCGCGCCCGACGGACTGCTCGACATTTTTCACTCCGTCGCGCAGGGCGTGATCGCCGGCGCCAACATGGTCCTCGTCGACTTCCACCCCGAGCCTGCGCGGGCACTCGTCGACGGCGCACAGGCGCTGCTTCTGTCCGAGCTCCCGCATTTCCTCGCCGACGTCGCGATTGCGCGCGATGCCTGCGAAAAGCGCGCGCGGCTTGCGCGCGAGCACGCCGGCGCGGGCTGACGTCGCGCGGTGTTCGCAGCGAAGCGGCGAACGTCACGGCATGCGCGTGCCGAGCGCGCGGCCGCCGGGGCGATCGTCGGGTATCGAGCGCCGCGCTGGCTCGCCGGCGGCCACGCCCAGACGATCTGGCCGTTTCGCCTTCCGCGCGCGAGCGTGGCGCTGCGACGCGAATGCGTCGACACGCCCGACGGCGATTTCTGGGACTTCGACTGGCTCGATGCCGACGCGCCGCCGGACGCGCCGCTCGTCGTGCTGTTCCACGGTCTCGAGGGCGGCTCGAGATCGCATTACGCGCGTGCGCTGCTGGCGCTGCTCGGCGCGCGCGGTTGGCACGGCGTCGTGCCTCACTTTCGCGGTTGCGGCGGCAAGCCCAATCGGCTGCCACGCGCCTATCACTCGGGCGACCACGCCGAAGTTGGCGCGATGCTCGCGTCCATCCGCTCACGCGTGCCCGCCGCGACAACGCTTTACGCGGTGGGCGTCTCGCTCGGCGGCAGTGCACTGTTGAACTGGCTCGGGCGGGCCGGCGACGATGCGACGCGAACGATAACCGCCGCTGCCGCCGTTTGCGCGCCGATCGACCTGGTCGCGGCGGGGATGGCGATCGACCGCGGCGTGAATCGCATCTATGCGAAGCACTTCCTGACGACGCTCCGGCCCAAGTCGCTGGCGATCGCCGCCCGCTTCCCGGGCCTGCTCGACGCGTCGCGGATTCGCCGCGTGCGCACGATGGGGGAGTTCGACGACGCGGTCACCGCACCGCTGCACGGCTTCGCCGGGACGCAAGACTACTGGACCCGCGCCTCGTCGAAGCCGTGGCTGCGGTCAATCGGCGCACCCACGCTCGTGCTGAACGCCCGCAACGACCCGTTCATCCCCGCCTCCTCGCTGCCGGCGGCGAGTGACGTGAGCCCCGCGGTCATGCTCGAGCAGCCGCATGCCGGGGGCCATGCCGGCTTTGCAAGCGGCCCGTTTCCCGGCAATGTCGATTGGCTGCCCGGCCGGTTGCTACACTACTTCGCGACGATCGGCGGCGAGCCTCGCGGCCGATCCTTGTCCCGCTGAACGCAACGAGGGTCCGCTTCCGTGCTTCCCGCCGAGATCTTCAAGGCATACGACATCCGCGGCATCGTCGATCGCACGCTCACCACCGACGGCGTGCGCCTGATCGGGCAGGCGCTCGGAAGCCTTGCCCGCGAGCGCGGGCGCGACACGATCGTCGTCGGCCGCGACGGCCGCTTGTCGGGCCCGGCGCTGCTCGCCGCGCTGTCCGAAGGGATCCGCGCCGCGGGCGTGAACGTGATCGACGTCGGCATGGTGGCAACGCCGATGACCTATTTCGCCGCGCAGCATCTCGGCACGCAGTGCAGCGTCATGGTCACCGGGAGCCACAACCCGCCCGATTACAACGGCCTCAAGATGGTGATCGACGCGACGACGCTGTCGGGCGGCGACATCCAGGCGCTGCGCGTGCGGATCGAGCGCGGCGAATTCGCGCGCGGCAGCGGAAGCACGCAGTCGCAGGACGTCGCGGCCGCGTACTTCGCACGCATTGCGAGCGACATTCACCTCGCACGGCCGGTGCGCATCGCCGTCGATTGCGGCAACGGCGTCGCGGGCGCCTTCGCGCCGCAGCTCTACCGGCGGCTCGGATGCGAGGTCGTCGAGCTTTTCTGCGATGTCGACGGGCGCTTTCCGAATCATCATCCCGACCCGTCGCAGCCGAAGAACCTCGAGGATCTCCAGCGGCGGCTGCGCGACGGCGATTGCGAGCTCGGCCTCGCGTTCGACGGGGACGGCGATCGCCTCGGCGTCGTGACCCCGGCGGGCCATGTGATCTATGCCGACCGGCAACTGATGCTGTTCGCCGCCGACGTGCTGACGCGCGTGCCGGGCGCGACCATCATCTACGACGTCAAGTCGACGCGCAACCTGAAGCCGTGGATCACGCAGCACCACGGCGTGCCGATGATGTGGAAAACCGGCCACTCGCTGATCAAGTCGAAGATGAAGGAGGTCGGCGCAGCACTCGCGGGCGAGATGAGCGGTCACACATTTTTCGCAGAGCGCTGGTACGGCTTCGACGATGGACTCTATGCCGGTGCGCGGCTGCTCGAAATCCTCGCGCGCCATGCCGATCCGTCGGCGGTGCTCGACGCACTGCCCGATGCGATGTCGACGCCCGAGCTGCAGATCGCCTGCGCCGAAGGCGAGCAGCACGCGCTGATCGCGAGACTGCGCGAGGAGGCCGATTTTCCCGGTGCCCTCGACGTGATCCGCATCGACGGCCTGCGCGTCGAATATCCCGACGGCTTCGGCCTCGCGCGCGCATCGAACACCACGCCGGTCGTCGTGCTGCGCTTCGAGGCCGACAACGTGCAGGCGCTGGCGCGCATCCAGAACGCGTTCCGTCGCGTGCTCACGGCGGTCAAGCCCGGCGTCGTCCTGCCCTTCTGACCGCATCCACGTCTTCGACATGCTGACGCTCGCCGACATCGAAGCCGCCCGCGAGCGCATTCGCGGCGGCATCTACGAGTCGCCGTGCGTCGAGTCGATCCCGCTGTCGCAGCTCACCGGCGCGCACATCTACTGCAAGCTCGACTACCTGCAGCGTACCGGCAGCTTCAAGGAGCGTGGCGCGCGCAACGCGCTGCTGCAGCTTTCGCCCGAGCAACGCGCGCGCGGCGTGATCGCCGCGTCGGCGGGCAATCATGCGCTCGGCGTCGCGTACCACAGCGCGCTGCTCGGCATTCCGGTGACGGTGGTCATGCCGAAGTTCGCGCCGCTCATCAAGGTGTCGAACTGCCGCCACCTCGGTGCGACCGTCGTGTTGCACGGCACCGACCTGTCGCAGGCGCGCGTCGAGGCCGAAGCGATCGCGGCACGCGAACGCCTCACGTTCATCCATCCGTTCGACAACGAGCACGTGATGGCCGGGCAAGGCACGATCGCGCTCGAGATCCTCGAGCAGACGCCCGACGTGCAGGCGATCGTTGCGCCGGTTGGCGGCGGCGGCCTGCTCGCAGGCATCGGAACGGTCGTCGAGGCGCGAAAACCGGACGTTCGCGTCGTCGGCGTCGAACCGGTGCACGCCGCATGCCTGACCGCCGCACTTGCCGCGGGTCATCCGGTCCCCGTCACGCTGGCGTCGACGCTCGCCGACGGCCTCGCCGTCGCGCAGGCGGGCGCATTTGCATTCGAGGTGCTGCGCCGCGTCGTCGATCAGGTCGTCACCGTCGACGAGGCGACGATCGCCCTTGCGGTGCTGCGCCTGATCGAGCTCGAGAAGAGCGTCGTCGAGGGTGCGGGTGCGGCACCGCTCGCCGCGTTCCTGGCGGGCAAGCTCGACGCCCTCAAGGGCAGGAACGTGGTGCTGGTCTTGTGCGGCGGCAACATCGATCTCACGATCCTCGATCGCGTCATCGAGATCGGGCTCGTCGCCGACGGGCGCCTGTCGCGGTTCACCGTGTCGATCAGCGATCGCCCGGGCGGCCTTGCGCGCCTCGCCGAAGTGATTGCATCGACCGGCGCGTCGATCAAGGAGATCGTGCACGATCGCGCGTTCTCCGGACCCGACCTGTCGGAAGTGCGCGTCGTGTGCGTGGTCGAGACGACCGGGCACGATCATGTCGCCGCGCTGCACCGTGCGCTGGCCGCTGCCAGGGTTGCAATCGTCGGCGCGACGCCCGACGCGGCCGCTTCGGCCCTCGCGGCACCTGCACTATAATCGAGCGACCCGTCGCTGCACGCTCGCGACCCGCCCATAAAAGCAGCCTGCAATCCCGCAGGCAAGGCATCCCAGGAGGACGCATGGTTTCACCCCGTCATGCATTACGCGCGCTGCTCGTCGCAGCGGTTGCCCTCGCCGCCCCGCTCGCATTCGCCGCGGGAACCTTCGTCAACGTGCTGACCGGCGGCACGAGCGGCGTCTATTACCCGCTCGGCGTCGCACTCGCCGGCGTGATCGGCAAGGCCATGCCGAACGTCAAGGCGTCGGTGCAGGCAACCAAGGCGTCGGTCGAAAACCTCAACCTGCTGCAGGCGGGCCGCGGCGAGATCGCGTTCACGCTCGGCGATTCGCTGTCCGATGCGTGGAAGGGCAACGAGGAAGCCGGCTTCAAGACCCCGTTGAAAAAGTTGCGCGGTGTCGCGGCGATCTATCCGAACTACATCCAGATCGTCGCGCG
>DASSVX010000261.1:0-2264 GCA_035705655.1 Casimicrobiaceae bacterium | reverse complement strand
CCGACGAGGCGCTGCAGCGCCCGCATCGGCGCGTCGACGACGTCGAGCAGCACGCCGGCGATGCGCGCCGGGACGGATGTCAACCTGCGCGAAGATGCGAGGCGTTGATCCACGGAATGAGCGCGCAGCCGGCGGCGCGCGGGCGCGCTACTTCTGTGCCGCCTTCACCTGGTCGTCGATGTCCGCCGAGATGCGCTTCAGCGCGTCGTCGAGAGACATCTCGCCGACGATTGCCTGCCCGAGGCGCGCGGCGGTGGGATTGAACAGCGCGCGGTTGTACTTGTACCCCTGGATCGCATAGGCGATCGGCGAGAGCTTGGGCACGTCGGCGACGAACACTTCGAGCGCCGCCTTTGCCGCGGGCGAGACCTTGTAATCGACGCCTTGCTTCGCGACGCCAGCGTGCGCCGGAATGTTCTCGGTGCGCGCCATATATTCGGCATAAACGGGCTCGCTCGCGAGGAAGTCGAGGAAGCGACCCACGTCTTTCGGGCTTTTCGTGCGCTTCAGCGCCACGAACGCCGCGCCGCCGGGAATGCCCGTGCAGGCTGCGGGCCCGCAGGGGTTGGGAACCGCAATCCAGTCGAAGTTGCGCCCGATCTGCTGGTCCATCCTGTGCACCTGCCAGCTGCCCGACAGGTACATCACCACGCGGCCGTTCGCGAATTCCTCGAACGCATCGCGGTAGGTGTTGCCGCCGACGCCGCCCCATACCTCCTTCGGCGTGGTGCCGTCGCGGTTCCAGTCGTAGAACTTCTTCGCCATCGCCTTGTAGCCGTCGTCGATCACGAGATTGCCCTTCGCGTCGAAGATCTTCGCGCCCATGCTGATCGCCGGTCCGGCGAAGCGATGACCGCTGCGATCGAAGGCGATCGCATATTGCGTCTGCGTTGCCTTCGCGACCTTGCGCGTGGCGTCCGCCCACTGGTCCCACGTCGCCGTGGCGCCCGGCAGTGGAATCTTCGCCTGCTCGAACAGTGTCTTGTTGACGAAGGGCCCGGTGACCGTGAGCTGCGTCATCATGCCGTAAATGCCCTTGTCGCTCGGCGTCGGCCGCAGCCACTTGAGCGTCTCGCCGAAGTTCGCTTCCCAGTACTTCGGATCCTTCACGTAGGGCGTGATGTCAAGGTAGTACTTCGACAGTCCGCCGAGATCGGTGACGCGCGCGATATCCGGACCCTCGCCGGCGGCTAGCTGGACCGGAAGCTGTTCGAGGATCGCCTTGTACGGAACCTTGTCGACGATGACCTTGACGTCGGCGTTCTGCGACTCGAAGCGCTTCGCGAGGTCCTGCGTGACTTCGCACTCGTTGCCGTCCGAATAGCACGCCACGCGGATTTCGCCGGCGCACGCAGCCGTTGCGAAGGCGAAAAGGGCGGTCGCGATGCAGGCGAGATACCGTGGAGTGTGGCGGACGCGCATGGCGAATCTCCGGGGAAGAGGTTGGCTGCATTGTATAGCGGGGCACGAGCTGCAGCGGAGTAGCCGCGGGCTCCGGCGCTGTCATGAGAAAATCGCTGTATGCAACCTTGCCGGCACCGCCACCGCCGCATACGAAAAAGCAGGTCATGCGACCGATGAACACACCCGACCTGCCCAAACCCTCGCTCCTCGCCGCCATTGCCCGAAAGGTGATGCTGCAACGGGGACTGGAACCCGACTTTTCCAAAGCGGTGCAGTCCGAGCTGGCGGCCATCGACGGCCCGGCGACGAAAGCGGACGCCGATATTCGCGATCTGCGCGAGCTTCCGTGGTGCTCGATCGACAACGACGATTCGCGCGATCTCGACCAGCTCAGCGTTTACCGCGCGAACGGAAGCGAGGCGAACATTCTCGTTGCCATTGCGGACGTGGATGCGCTGGTCACGAGCGGCTCGGCGATCGACGCACACGCGGCGATCAACACCACCTCGGTCTACACCGCCGCCGGCATCTTCCCGATGCTGCCGGAGAAGCTGTCGACCGACCTCACCTCGCTGGGCGAGGGCGACGAGCGACTCGCGATCGTCGTCGACATGAAGGTGACCGATGCGGGCGAGGTAACCGCGAGCACCGTGTACCGCGCCGTGGTGCGCAACCACGCGAAGCTCGCCTATAACGCCGTCGCGGCATGGCTCGATGGCGCGGGGCCTGCACCGCAATGTCTGGCGAGCGTTGCCGGTCTCGACGCGCAGCTGCGCGCGCAGGATGCCGTCGCGCAGTGTCTCAAGCGATCCCGATCCGAAAAAGGCGCGCTCACGCTCGAAACGCTCGAGGTGCGGCCG
>DASSVX010000260.1:0-9399 GCA_035705655.1 Casimicrobiaceae bacterium | reverse complement strand
GCATGGGTTGCGATCCGTGATCGCCTCGCGCGTGCGACGTCGGGTGAAACCGACGATCGCGACTGACTCATCGCCCGATGCCCAGCGCGGTGAGTGTCGCTTCGGCCACGATTGCGGCGCCGCCGCGCGCAACGAGATGGCGCACCGGCTGCCCGAGGAGCGGATCGTTTTCGATCAGCTCGGCGGCTTCGATGCCGGTGACGCGCGCAACCGCCGAAGGCTCCATCGCGACGACCCGCGAATCGGGCAGCGCGTAGCGCTCGGGCGCCTGCAGCGCGTTGGTGAAGAACGCCGCACTGTGACCGATACCGACGAGCAATCCCACGAGACGGGCACGCCGCGCACGGATCAGGGCGAGCACCGACGCGTGGTGCGCGAGAAACTGCGAGACGAGCTTCATTTCGGCCGCGCGCGACACCGCATGGCCTGCCGAGTCCTCGATCAGGACGACGCACGTCTGCTCGTCCGCGTACGGCGCGACGTAGGCAAGCAGCGCCGAATCGAGCGCGTGAACGTCGTCGGGACCGATCGTCGTGCCCGGACTCGGCGTCGTGAGCCAGCACCCGTCGGTTCGCCACAGCCGACCCGCGTCGTCGACCGGCGCTGCGCCATCGAAGCAGGGCAGCGCCTCGAACGGCGGCGCTGGCCGCGCCTCGCCGGCAATCCGGCGTCCAAGGCGCGCGTGCATCGCGGCAACGGCAACCACGAAGTCGTCGCGCTCGCGCACCGCGTGTGCGACCCACGCACGGATGGCGTCGGCGTCGTCGGCAACGAGCTCGACCAAGCCGGCCGCATTGCGTGCGGCCGCGCCGAACACGGCGTCCACGTCGTGCGGGTCGTCGGCGTCGAGCTGCCATTTGCCGTGCACCGATTCGAGCACCTTCGGACCGGAAAGGCCGAACCGCGTGCCCGGCAGCAACGCGAGCCGGTCCGCGGCGCACGCGAGCACCGAAGCGCCGCCGAACACGCTTCCAACGCCGACCGCGAGCACGGGGATGCCTTCGATGCGCACGTCGAACAGCGACGACAATGCGCGCGCAAGCTCGATTTCCGCAGCGTTCGCCTCGTGCAGGCGCACGCCTCCCGAAGCGAGCAGCAGCACGATCGCATGCGGCCGCTCGGCACGCGCCGCCTCGAACGTTGCACGCAGCGCCGCACCATGCCGTTCACCGACGCTCCCGGCGAGGTAAGTCTCGTCCTGCGCCACGACGAGCACGGGTGCGCCGGCAAGGCGCGCGCGCGCGACGACGATGCCGTCGTCCTCGCGCGCTGCGATGCCGAACCGCGCAAGATGAGGGCTTGCGCCGGCCGGCGCCAACCACTTGACGCTGCCGGCGTCGGCAAGCGACACAATGCGTTCAGCCGGCGCCACGCCACGCAGTGGGTGAGTCGAAGCGTGCATCGCGGGCGGTGATCGTCGCGTCATCGGTATGGAATAATGCCTTGAATGCCCCGGGCGCGTCTCGCGGCGGCTTCACGATCATGACGGGATGAACGCCAACCTCTACGCGCTTATCGAAGCGCATTTCCCGACCGGCACCGAGCAGCCCTGCCTGCTGATTCCCGGCGGACCGGTCGTCCATTATGACGAGCTCGCGCAGGCGTCGGCGCGCATCGCCAATGCGCTCGTGCACGCGGGCTGCCGGCCCGGAGATCGCGTTGCCGTGCAGACCGACAAGCACTGGCAGGTCGTCGCGCTATATCTCGCGTGCCTGCGCGCCGGGCTCGTGTACCTTCCGCTCAACACCGCCTATCGAAGGGGCGAGCTCGAATATTTCTTCGGCGATGCGACGCCGCGCATGATTGTCTGCCGCCCGGAAACGCTCGGCATGGTGGAGACGATTGCGGGAGACGCGACGGTACTCACGCTCGACGCGCACGGCGGCGAGCTCGCCGATCGCGCCCGCGACGAAGCGCCCTTCTTCGCGACGGTGCATTCGCAGCCGGACGACCTCGCGGCCATTCTCTACACGTCGGGCACGACGGGCCGCTCGAAGGGGGCGTCGCTGACGCACCGCAACCTCGCGTCGAACGCGCTTGCGCTCGTCGACGCGTGGGCGTTCACGCGCGGCGACATGCTGCTGCATGCGCTGCCGATCTACCATGTGCACGGGCTTTTCGTCGCGGTCCACTGCGCGCTGCTGTCCGGCGCGCGGCTCCTCTGGTTGCCGAAGTTCGATGCGCGCGACGTCGCCGAACATCTGCCCACCGCCACGGTGATGATGGGCGTGCCGACGTTCTACACGCGGCTTCTCGCCGAGCCCGCGTTCACCCGCGAATGCGCCCGGAACATCCGGCTCTTCGTGTCAGGCTCGGCGCCGCTGCTGCCCGAGACGTTTGCGGCGTTTCGCGAGCGCACCGGACAGGCCATCCTCGAGCGCTACGGGTTGACCGAGACCGGCATGATCACGTCGAATCCGCTCGTCGGCTTGCGCGCGCCGGGAACGGTTGGCCGGCCGCTGCCGGGCATCGCGCTGCGCATCGTCGACGAAGCCGGCGATGCATGCGCGCCGGGTATCGTCGGCGGTGTCGAGGTGCGAGGACCGAACGTGTTCGCCGGCTACTGGAACATGCCCGACAAGACGCGCGACGAATTCACCGTGGACGGCTGGTTTCGCACCGGCGATGTCGGCGAATGGGTCGCCGGGGACGAAGCAAAGGATTATCTGCGCCTCGTCGGCCGAGCGAAGGACATGATCATCAGCGGCGGCCTCAACGTCTATCCGAAGGAAATCGAGGAGCACATCGACGCGCTGCCTGGCGTCGTCGAATCGGCGGTGATCGGGGTGCCCGACCCCGATTTCGGCGAGGCGGTCACCGCAGTCGTCGTGCCGAAGCCGGACCACACGATCGACGAAGCCGCGGTCATCGGCGCGCTCAAAGCCGAGATCGCGACGTTCAAGGTGCCGAAGCGCGTGCATGTCGTCGGCGAGTTGCCGCGCAACGCGATGGGCAAGGTGCAGAAGAACGTGCTGCGCGCGCGGTTTTCCTAGGAACGTGCTGCGCGCACGGTTTTCTTAATCCACCGGCTGCTGCTCGGCCAGCTTGTCGGGCCGCGACGGACGCACGCTGCGCAGCAGCTTCGAGATCAGCGGCCAGAACAGCATGATGAGCGCGAGCGTGCTGATGCTGCCGACGAGCCCGTTCGACCACAGGATGCCGAGGCTTCCCTGCGACATCAGCATCGACTGGCGGAACGCGTTCTCGGCCGCATTGCCGAGCACGAGCGCCAGCACGAGCGGCGCCAACGGATAGTTGAGCTTCTTGAAGACGTAGCCGACGACGCCGAATCCGAGCATGAACCAGATGTCGTGCATCGAATTGTTCACCGTGTACGCGCCGATGCCGCAGATCACGACGATGACGGGCGCGATGATGGAAAATGGAATGCGCAGGATGCCGGCGAAGAGCGGCACGAGTGCGAGCACGACGATGAGGCCGGCCACGTTGCCGAGGTACATGCTGGCGATGAGGCCCCAGACGAAATCCGGTTTTTCGGCGAAAAGCAGCGGCCCCGGCTGCAGGCCCCAGATGAGCAGGCCGCCGAGCAGCACGGCCGCCGTCGGCGAACCGGGAATGCCGAGCGTGATCATCGGCAACAGCGCGCTGGTGCCGGCGGCGTGCGCGGCCGTTTCCGGTGCGACGACACCCTCGAGCACGCCGCTGCCGAACTTGTCGCCATCCTTCGAGAATTTCTTCGCCGCGCCGTAGCTCATGAACGATGCGGGCGTGGCGCCGCCGGGCGTGATGCCCATCCAGCAGCCGATGACCGTGCTGCGGATGAACGTCATCCAGTAGCGCGGCAGCTTCTTCCACGTTTCGAGCACGACCTTCGGGTTGATCCGCGCCGCGGCGCCCTGGAACGCGAGACCCTCCTCCATCGACAGCAGGATCTCGCCGATGCCGAAGAGGCCGATCACCGCGATCAGGAAGTCGAATCCCTTGAGAAGGCTCGTGAGCCCGAATGTCATGCGCAACTGCCCGGTGACGATGTCGATGCCCACGGTGGACAGCGCGAAGCCGATCATCATCGACACGAGGATCTTCGCCGGCGACCCCTTGCCCATGCCGACGAAGCTGCAGAATGTCAGCAGGTAGACCGAGAAGTACTCGGGCGGCCCGAACTGCAGCGCGAAGCGCGCGATGATCGGCGCGAGGAACGTGATCATCAGCACGGCGACGAACGCGCCGACGAACGACGACGTGAACGACGCGGTCAGCGCCTCGCCCGCACGACCCTGCTGCGCCAGCGGATAGCCGTCGAAGGTGGTTGCCACCGACCACGGCTCACCCGGAATGTTGAACAGGATCGACGCAATGGCGCCGCCGAACAGCGCTCCCCAGTAGATGCACGACAGCATGATGATCGCCGACGTCGGCGGCATCGTGAACGTCAGCGGCAGCAGGATCGCGATGCCGTTCGCGGCACCGAGGCCCGGCAGCACGCCGATGATGACGCCGAGAACGATGCCGAGCATCATGAGGCCGATGTTGAACGGCGACAGCACGACGGCGAAGCCGTGAAAGAGCAGGCTCAGGTCTTGCAATCGGCTCTCCTGTTTTGCATGGATCCGCCTGCGGTATCAGTACCCGGTCCAGCCGGTGAGATTCCACATCCCCTTGTACAGCGGCACCTGGAACCAGACTTCGAACATGAAGAAGAACAGCACGCAGATCACGACGCTGATCACGACGCTCTTCAGCCACGAATACTTGCCGAGGATGCGCATGAACAGCGCGATGTAGATCACCGACGCGACGTAGACGCCGATGAGCTCGATTCCGAGGATATAGACGCCGGCCGGAATCAGCACCGACATCACCTGCTTCAGCTGGCCGCGCTCGACGAAGCTTTCGTCGTCGCTGCCCACGCGCCCGCGCAGCGCGCCGATCAGCACGGCGAGGCTGCCGCCACAGATGATGAGCGCGACGTAGAACGGGAAGAAGCCCGACTGCGGGCCCTCGACCGCCCAGCGGAAACCGAGCTCGTAGCTCTGATACATGAAGACGGCGCCGAACAGGAACAGCAGCGCCGCGACGATGGCCTCCATGCGCCGCGTCGATATCACGCTGCGGTCTTCCGCGCCTCGATGCGTTGCATCATCCACGAACGAACTCCCGATCTCGTACCGCGCGTGTGTGCGCGCCGAACGGCGCTCCGCATCGCGTCGACGGCCGCCCTGCCGGGCGGCCGTCTCGTCGCGTTCGCGCGGATCGCCTGAGCGCGGACGTGCCTACTTCTTCGCCATGAAGCCCGCTTTTTCCATCAGCGCCTTGTGCTGGTTCTCGGCCTGTGTCACCCAGCTCACGAACTCCTGCCCGGTCATGAACGACTGGTTGAACGCCGCCTTCTCGCTGAATTCCTTCCAGTCGGGCGTTGCGCGGATCTTCTTGAACAGATCGATGTAGAAATTGACCTGGTCCTGCGTCACGCCGGCCGGCATGAAGATGCCACGCAGCATCAGGTATTCGACCGGCAGCCCCGACTCCTTGCACGTCGGGATGTCGTTCCACGACATCGTCTGCGTCACCTTTTCCTTGTAGTCCATCCGCTTGCTGTCGAACACGCAAAGCGGCCGCAGCTTGCCGGCGCGCCACTGGGCCACCGCCTCGATCGGGTTGTTGACGCTCGAGTCGATGTGGCCGCCGACGAGCTGGACGGCGACGTCACCGCCACCCTTGAGCGGGATGTAGATGAACTTCGCCCCGGTGTCCTGCTCGATCTGCGCCGTGATGATCTGGTCTTCCTGCTTCGACCCGGTGCCGCCCATCTTGAACGTGCCCGGCTTCGCCTTGACCGCGTTGATGTATTCGGTCGCCGTCTTGTACGGCGTGTCGGCATTCACCCACAGCACGAACTCGTCGAGGGCGAGCATCGCCACGGGGGTCAGGTCCTTCCAGCTGAACGGAACGCCGGTGGCCATCGGTGTAGTGAAGAGGTTCGACAGGGTGATGATGATCGTGTTCGGATCGCCCTTGCTGCCCTTCACGTCGAGAAAGCCCTGCGCACCGGCGCCGCCCGACTCGTTCACGACGATGATCGGCTCCTTCAGGAGCTTGTGCTTCGACGCGACGCCCTGGATGAAGCGGGCCATCTGGTCGGCGCCACCGCCGGTTCCTGCCGGTACGATGAATTGAATCGGCTTCGTGGGCTCCCACGCCGCAACCGGCGCTGACGATACGGCGGCGAGTGCGAAGACGCCGAGGGCAACGCCCAGGGCGCGACGACGAATGTGGCTCATGACTCCTCCAAGATTGAAAATCGACCGCGTCTCATTCTGATATCGACGATGCATGCCGCCTCCTTGCGGCATGCATTTCCTTTTCCGCGAACAACCGCCGGCAAGCCCCGGTCTTCGCCGCGCTCTCCTTCACTGCCAACCGCTCCAGCTCTCCTCATGCATTCGATTGCGTCACCGCCGCCGCATCACAGCAGCCCGGCGCCGCGCGCCCACTTGTATTTTGCGCCCAGCACGGCCACGGGCATCTCCGTCGTGTACGGGTATGCGGGCACGCCGTGCTGGAACAGGAATTCCGCCGCTTCCTCGACCTGAACGTCGCCCGCAAGCGAGGCGACGACCGGCTTGTGGATGCCCTGCGCCTTCATTTCCTCGATCACCTCGACGACCAGATTCGCGAACACCATCGGCGGCGTGATGATCGTGTGCCAGTAGCCGAGGATGATCGCATGGATGCGCGGATCGGTGAGGCCGAGCTTGATCGTGTTCTTGTAGGTCGTCGGCGGCTCGCCACCCGTGATGTCGACCGGATTGCCCGCCGCGCCGAACGGTGGAATGAACTTGCGGAACGCCGCGTCGAGATCCTGCGGCATCGCCATCAGCTTCAGGCCGTTGTCGACGACCGCGTCGGACAGGAGCACGCCCGATCCGCCGGCGCCGGTGATGATCACGACGTTCTCGCCCGCAGGCGTCGCGAGCAGCGGAATGGCGCGGGCGTACTCGAGCATGTCACGAAGGCCCGGCGCGCGGATGACGCCCGACTGGCGCAGCACGTCATCGTAGATCTTGTCGTTGCCGGCGAGCGCGCCGGTGTGCGAGCTGGCGGCGCGCGCGCCCATCGCCGTGCGGCCCGCCTTCAGCACCACGACCGGCTTCTTCTTCGAGACGCGCTTCGCGACTTCGGCGAACGAGCGCCCGTCCTTCAGGTCCTCGCAGTGCATCGCGATGATGTGCGTGTTGTCGTCCTGCTCGAAGAACGTGAGCAGATCGTCCTCGTCGAGGTCGGCCTTGTTGCCGAGCCCCACGATGGCCGACACGCCCATCTTCGCCGAGCGCGAAAAGCCGATGATCGCCATGCCGATGCCGCCCGACTGCGACGACAGCGCCGTATGACCCTTGACGTCGTACGGCGTGCAGAACGTGGCGCAGAGATTCTTCCACGTGTAGTAGAAGCCGTAGATGTTCGGCCCCATCAGGCGCACGTTGTACTTGCGGCCGATCTCCTGGATTTCCTGCTGCCCCTCGACGTTGCCGGTTTCGGCGAAGCCGGACGGAATCAGCACCGCACCGGGGATGCCCTTCTCGCCGACTTCGGTCAGTGCCTGCGCGACGAACTTGGCTGGAATCGCGAACACGGCCACATCGATGTCGGCCGGCACGTCCTTGACGCTCCGGTACGCCTTGTAGCCCAGGATCTCGTCGGCCTTCGGGTGGATCGGATAGATCTTTCCCTGGTAGCCGCCGTTGATCAGGTTCTTCATCACCGAGTTGCCGATCTTGCCCGCTTCGGGCGACGCGCCGATCACCGCCACCGAATCGGGCTTCATGATGCGGTTCATCGCCTTCACGATGTCCTGCTGCGACGGCCGGTATTTCGCCGGCATCGGCGCGCCGATCACGATGCGCACGTCGGCGGCGATCGCGCCCTTCGGCGTCGCGAACACCGGATTGAGGTCGAGCTCGCTGATCTCGGGAAAGTCGGAGGCGAGTTGCGACACGCGCTCGATCATCAGCGCGAGCGCCTCGCGGTTGACCGGTTCGGACCCGCGCACGCCCTTCAGCATCTCGGCGGCCGCGATGCCGTCGAGCATCGCGAGCGCGTCGTCGTGCGATGCAGGCGCAAGCCGGAACGTGACGTCCTTCAGCACCTCGACGAGCACACCGCCGAGGCCGAACGCGACGAGCTTGCCGAACGACGGATCGCTGACCGCGCCGATGATCACTTCCTGCCCGCCCGTCAGCATCTGCTGCACCTGCACGCCGACCAGGTTCGCCTTGCCGTTGTACTTTTTCGCGTTGGCCATGATCGTCGCATAGCCCTGCTCGACGGCCGCGGCGTCCTTCATGCCGACGAGCACGCCGCCGGCTTCGGTCTTGTGCAGGATCTCGGGCGAGACGATCTTCAGCACGACGGGGAAGCCCATCGCGGAGGCGAGGCGCACGGCCTCGCTCGCCGACTTCGCCACGCCTTCCTGCGGCACCGGAATGCCGTACGCGTCGCAGACGAGCTTGCCCTCGGGCGCCGTGAGCGACGTGCGCCCCTCGGCCTTGACCTTGTCGATGATGCTGCGGACTGCCGTCTTGTCGTGCGCCATGGTTCTTCCTAGATGACCCTTTGTGAACGCAGCTCTTCGATCTGCGCCGGTGAGTAGCCGAGCTCCTTCATCACCTCGTCGGTGTGCTCGCCGAGCAGCGGCGAGCGCTTGACGTCGGTGGGGCTGTCGGACAGCTTGATCGGGTTGCCGACGGTCAGGTACTTGCCGCGCTTCGGGTGGTCGACCTCGACGACGGTTCCGGTGCTGCGCAGCGAGGGCTCCTCGGCGATCTCCTTCATCGACAGGATCGGACCGCACGGAATGTCGTACTCGTTCAGGAGCTCCATCGCCTCGAACTTCGTCTTCGTCATCGTCCACTTCTCGATTTCGTCGAAGATCTCGGAGAGGTGCGGCAGGCGTCCCTTCGGTGTCGCATAGCGCGGGTCGGTCAGCCATTCCTCGCGTCCGATCACCTTGCAGATGTCCTTCCACACCGGTGCCTGCGTGATGAAATAGATGTACGCGTTCGGGTCGTTCTCCCAGCCCTTGCATTTCAGGATCCAGCCCGGCTGGCCGCCGCCCGATGCATTGCCTGCGCGCGGCACCGCCTCGCCGAACGTGCCGTTCGGATACTGCGGATACTCTTCCAGCACGCCGGTGCGATCGAGCCGCTGTTGGTCGCGAAGCTTCACGCGGCACAGGTTCAGCACGCCGTCCTGCATTGCCGCGTTCACCTTCTGGCCGCGTCCGGTCGTCTTGCGCTGGTAGAGTGCGCAGACGATGCCGAGGGCCAGATGCAGCCCGGTGCCGCTGTCGCCGATCTGCGCACCGGTCACGAGCGGCGGGCCGTCGTCGAACCCGGTCGTCGACGCCGAGCCGCCGGCGCATTGCGCGACGTTCTCGTA
>DASSVX010000259.1:0-5743 GCA_035705655.1 Casimicrobiaceae bacterium | reverse complement strand
AGGAAGGCGCGAACGAGCAGCGGTCACGCAGCACGCACTGAAAACCGCGCGCCGCCGTCTGCGGGCGAAGCCACGGGAGCCTCCGTGGGCTCGGTTGCATCTTGCCCTAGCGGCCCGGACTCGATGCCTGTCGTACTTCGTATAATTGTTATTATGTCAAATGTCACAACGGAACACCGAAGCGCACGCAACGACCCCTCTGTCTCGTGCGCCGTCCGGTTTACGCACTCCGGAATTTGGTGATAGGTGTTTATTTATCAGTCTGATCTGGGCTATTGTTGATGTTTTACTTCATGTCGCACTGACGTCGGCGTCCCGGTCAGTCCGTGACGCCGGCTAGCGGCGCGCGAACGTCGGGGCTGCCACGCCTTCGATCATCGCGTTCACGCACGCCGGCGCCTTCGAGGCGTGCGCATGCGAGATCGCGCCGACCATGTCGGAGGCCCGCGTGACGAGCTCACCGTAGCCGCCGAACGCCGCGCACACCGCGTCGTAGCGCGTCGGCGCCAGCTCGCATCCGACGAGACGCCCGGCGCCATACTCGCGAAGCTGGATCTGATATTCGGCGTTCCAGCGCGCGTCGTTGCCCACGACGGCCACGAACGGCAGCTTGTAGCGTGCGGCGGTATCGATTTCCGCGGCGTGAAAGCCGAACGTCCCGTCTCCGAGCGTTGCGACGATCGGCGCATCGGGGAGCGCACAGCGCGCGCCAATCGCATACGCCAGCGCCGACCCGATGGCGCCCGCCATTCCGTTGATCACCCGATGCGGCGCGTGCAGGCACGCCTGTGCCCACTGGCCGAATTCACCGCCGTCGGAGACGAACACCGAATCGGGACGACTGTCGAGCAGCGCCTGCAGCGGACGCAGCGCCTCGAGCGGATGCAGGCGATGGGGATCTTTCGACGAGGCGCCTTTCCACTCCGGCGGCCGGTACGCGATCGCGGCTTCCACTTCGCGCTGCCAGACCGCGTGCCGGCTGGGTGCCCGCGCGCTGGCGCGTTCGGCGAGCCGCTGCAGCGTTGCGGCCGCGGCGGCTCGTGCGGTCAACGCGAGACGATCGCCCACCGCGCGACGCGTTCGCGCGAATTCCTCCGCATCCGCGTCGATCTGGAGAAACGTGCAATCGGCCGCGATCGCCGGCGGCTTCGCGAATCGAAGCGTGAAGTCCAGCCGCTTGCCCACGAGCACGACGCAATCGGCTTGCGCAAGCATTTCGCCGAATGCGCCGAGCGACGGATCGGCAATGCCGCGCGGGCTTTCCATCCCGACGACCGGGATGCCGATTGCGGCTTCGAGCGCGGTCGCACCGACGCGACCGTGTCGCGTCATGCTCGCCGGTCCGACGATGACGATCGGCCGCGCTGCCTTGCGCAGGCGCTCGACAATCGCATCGGCGACGGCCGGATCGAGCGTCTCGGGCGCGGCCGCGGCCTCGTGATCGAAACCCGATCCTGCATCGCCCTCGAGCGCGTCCGACGGCAGGCTGAGACTGACCGGCCCCGGCCGTCCTGCGCACGCAATGGCAATCGCACGCGCGACATCGCGTGCGATTGCGTCCGGCCCGCTGCATGTCCACGCGGCCTTGGTCAACGGCAGCGCGAGTTCCGCTTGCGCCATCTCCTGGAACGCGCCCATGCCGAGTTGACTTCGCGGTGCCTGGCCGGACAGAAGAACGACCGGCGCTTCCGCCATCCGCGCCGTGTACAACGCCGAGATCGCGTTGGCGTGACCGGGCCCGCCGGTGACGAGCGCAACACCCACCTGCCCCGATACGCGCGAGCGCGCGTCGGCCATGTGCACGGCCGCCGCCTCGTGGCGCGCGTGAACGAGGGCCACGCCGGCATCGAGCGCCGCGTCGAACGCCGACATGACGTGATTGCCCGATACGGTGAACACCTGCGACACGCCGCGCTCGCGCAGTACGCGCATCAGCGCATCGGCGCCGCGGGTCCTCATGAGCGACTCGGCTGCAACATGACGAACGCAGCTAAAAAAGCGGATCGTCGATCATCGCATACGATGGCGCCACGCGCGGAATTGCGACATCATGCGCGGCGTCGCCCAAGGGCGTTTCGAAGAGGGAATTCAGATGAAGCATCGTGTTCAGCGCGGCCTGCTGGCGTTCGCCACCCTCCTGCTCGCGTGCCCGCTCGCCGTTGCGCAGGACGCATGGCCGACGAAGCCGGTCGTCATCATCGTGCCGTTCGCCGCAGGCGGCGTCGCGGACCTGCTGCCGCGCATTGTCGGCGCGAAGCTTTCCGAGAAGTGGAAGCAGCCCGTCATCATCGAGAACAAGGTCGGCGCCTCGGGCAACATCGGCATGGCGGAAGGCGCGCACGCGGCGCCCGACGGCTACACGTTCGTGCTCGCACCGGCGGGCAATCTGACCGTCAATCCGATGCTGTTCAAGCACCTGACGTTCGACACGTACAAGGACCTCACGCCGGTCACCAACCTCGCGCAGGTGCCGAACGTTCTCGTCGTGCATCCTTCGGTTCCCGCAAAGACGTTCGGCGAGCTCATCGCGTATGCGAAGGCGAACCCGGGCAAGCTCAATTTCGCGTCGCCCGGTGCCGGCAGCGGTGCGCACCTCGCCGGCGAATTGCTGAAGGTGGACGCAGGCATCGACATGGTGCACGTGCCGTACAAGGGGCTGGCCCCGGCCGTCAACGATCTGCTTGGCGGCAATACGCAGATGATGTTCGCCGGCATCTCCACCGTCATCCAGTATGTGAAGACCGGCAAGCTGGTGGCGCTCGCCATTGCGAGCCCGAAACGCTCGCCCGAGCTTCCCGACGTGCCGACGGTCGCCGAGAGCGGCCTGCCCGGGTTCGAAGTGACGTCGTGGTACGGGATCGTGACGCGCGCCGGTACGCCGGCGTCGATCATCGCGAAAGTGCAGCGCGACATGGCGGAAGCGCTGCGGCAGGACGACGTGCGCGCGAAACTGGCGGGTGCCGGCCTCGAGCCGGTCGGGAGCAGTCCGGACGAGTTCGCCGCGATGATCAAGGCCGAGACGCGCAAGTGGGGAGACATCGTGCGCAAGGCGAACATCACGGTCGACTGAGCGCGGCGCGATGACGGCGACGATCGACATCACGTATCTCAATGCACGGGATGTCGAGCAACTCGCGCTGACCGACGACGAGATCCTTGCGGCGGTCGAATCGGCGCTCGCCGCGCAGGGTCGTCGCGAGACGGTGATAGAGCCGCGCGTGCATCTCGTTCCGGAAAGCCCGGCGAGCGGGCACTTCAACATCCTGCGCGGCTACGTGAAGCCGCTTGGCGTGGCGGGTGTGAAGATCGTCGGCGATTTCGTCGGCAACTACGCACTGGGACTGCCGTCGGAAATGGCACTGCTCAACCTGTTCGATCCGCGCACCGGCATGCCGCTGGCCGTGATCGACGCGACCGCGATCACCGACATGCGCACGGGCGCGATGACCGCGATCGGCGCGAGACACCTCGCGCGCCGCGGCAGCAAGGTGCTCGGCCATGTCGGTACGCGGGGCACGGCGTACTGGAACGTGCGCCTGCTCGACCGGCTCTTCGATTTCGCCGAGATTCGCGTTCATTCGCGGCGCGCCGAGAGCCGGCAGGCGTTCGCCGATCGGCTTGCGCATGATCTCGGCAAGCCGGTGCAGGTCACGAGCGACTGGCAATCGTGCGTGCAGGACGCCGACATCGTCGTCGAGGCGTCGCGGCTGCCCGAGCCGTTCGCGCATCTGAAGACGGCATGGATAACGAAGGGCGCGTTGGTGATTCCGTACGGGACGATGAGCGCCGTCGAGCTTTCGCTCACCGACATCATGGACAAGATCGTCGTCGACGACTGGGGCCAATGCCGCAAGGGACTGCCGTTCGGCGCGCTACGTCAGCATGTCGATAGCGACCGGCTCACCGAGCACAACCTGCACGCCGAACTGGGTGACATCGTTGCCGGAACGAAGCCGGGCCGTGAGCGCGACGACGAAACGATCCTGTTCTGGCATCGCGGACTCGGCACCACTGATATCGCGCTCGGCCACGCGTTGTTGCAGAAGGCGCGCAGCGCGGCCGTCGGACAGACGCTGCGGTTCATGTGATGCGCGCCATGGCGACACGACACCACGGCCGCGGCGAACGTGCGCCGTGACACCACTCGTCACGTCGTTTCGCATGTACAACGCGACGTCGGCCGTGGCCGCCGCGTGGCGCGCGTTGTTCGAGCGCGTCTTCGCCGCCGTCGCCGCCGACGTGCACTTCGTCGAGCATCGGTACCCGCAGCCCATTGCCTCGCTGTGGAGCGAGCCGGGCCTTTGCGCGGCGTTCATGTGCGGATGGCCCTTCGTGCGTTCGAAGGGCGCCATGCAGGCGATCGCAGCGCCGGTCCCCTCCCCCGCTCGCTACGCGGGACTGCCGCGCTATTGCAGTGAGTTCCTGGTGCGCGAAGCGAGCGGATGGACGGCGCTCGACGACACGTTCGGACATCGCATCGGGTCGATGCCGCCCGATTCGCAATCCGGCTTCAACGCGCCACGCGCACTGCTCGCGCGCTACGTCAGCGAGCGCCGGCGCACGCTGTATCGGGAATCGCGCGGCCCGTACATGACGCCCGCGAAGCTGCTCGACGCGTTGCGCACGAATGAAGTCGACGTCGTCGCGCTCGACGGCTTCTACCTCGATCTCGTCCGCCATTCCGAGCCGGCGATGCTCGCGGACGTGCGCACGGTTGCGACGACGCCGTGGACGCCCATTCCGTTGCTTGTCGCCGCACCTGGCGTCGATCCCGACCTCGTTGCGCGCTTGCGCGAGCACCTGCTGGCACTGCACGAGAACAGCGCGTCGGCCGCGTGCCTGCGCGCAGTCGCGCTCGCCCACTTCGTGGTTCCCGATCTCGCGTCGTATGCACGATTGCCGGAGATGGCGCGGTTCGCGATCGAGCGCGGCTACGACGCAATCGGCTGAGGAAACCGCGACGCGCCGCGCGAAGCGGTTGCGCCAATCGAACGTAACGGAGAACCATGGCGAGCGAAATCGACATCAAGGCGATGATCCGAACGATCGCGGACTTTCCGAAGCCCGGCGTCCAGTTTCGCGACATCACGACGCTGCTGAAGACGCCGGGCGGGCTGCGCGAAGTCGTCGACCGGCTTTTCGCCGAGTACGCGAACGAGCGCGTCGACAAGGTGGCGGCCATCGAATCGCGCGGATTCATCGTCGGCGGTCCGCTCGCGTACCGCCTCGGCGCCGGGTTTGTTCCGATTCGCAAGAAGGGCAAGCTGCCGGCCGAAAACTTCGGCGAGGACTATGTGCTGGAGTACGGTTGCGACCGCCTTGAAGTGCATTGCGACGCACTCGCGCACGGCGAGCGCGTGCTGCTTGTCGACGATCTCATTGCGACCGGCGGTACCGCCGAGGCAGCAACGCGGCTCGTCCGCACGGCGGGTGCGTCGCTGATCGGTTGCGCGTTCGTCATCGACCTGCCGGATCTCGGCGGCCGCCGCAGGCTGGAGGCGCTGGGGTACCGGGTGCGTGCACTGTGTCAGTTCTCAGGACATTGAGCTTATTTATATCAGCGGTTTGTAGAGCTATTCTCAGAGTTTGCTTCAACTTCCTCTACGGCAACGGCCGGCGCCCGCAACGCAAACTTGGCGAGTGCGTCCTGGACCTGCTCGCTCTCGCCGGCGGCCTCCGTTACGACGAACGTGGCGGCAGGGACTGCGATACGGGCCGCCGCGAGCTGTCGCGGGAAATCGTC
>DASSVX010000258.1:0-5557 GCA_035705655.1 Casimicrobiaceae bacterium | reverse complement strand
GTTTCACGTGAAACGTCGCACACGGTAGAATTGCGAAGTTCTTTCGCTCCGCGCCGCCTCTTTCCTTGAAACACTCCGAACGATTCGACGTCATCGTCGTCGGTGGCGGTCACGCCGGTACCGAGGCGGCCTTGGCTGCGGCCCGCATCGGTCGCCGCACGCTATTGCTCACGCACAGTCTCGAAACGCTGGGACAGATGTCCTGCAATCCGTCCATTGGCGGAATTGGCAAGGGGCATCTCGTCAAGGAGGTGGATGCATTAGGCGGGGCGATGGCCATTGCCACCGACGAAGCGGGCATCCAGTTCCGTACGCTCAACGGCAGCAAGGGCCCGGCGGTACGGGCAACGCGAGCACAAGCCGACCGTGTGCTTTATCGCGGGGCTATCCGCCTCCGACTGGAGAACGCGCCGAATCTCACGCTCTTCCAGCAGCCTGTCGATGACCTGCTGCTTGCGGGCGATCGCATTCGCGGTGTCGCGACCCAGATCGGCATCGAGTTCGAGGCCGATGCGGTCGTGCTGACTACCGGCACCTTCCTGTCCGGGTTGATCCATGTGGGCCTGCAGAATTACGAGGCGGGACGCGCGGGCGACCCGCCAGCCAAACGCCTGGGCGCCCGCCTGCGCGAGCTGGCGCTGCCGATGGGGCGGCTGAAAACGGGTACGCCGCCGCGCCTCGACGGACGCACGATCGACTTCTCCAACCTGACCGTCCAGCCCGGCGACGACCCGGCACCGATCTTTTCCTTCATGGGCGCCCGCGACATGCATCCGGCCCAACGTGTGTGCTGGATCACGCACACGACCGAACGCACCCATGAGGTCATCCGCGGCGGCCTCGACCGGTCGCCACTTTTCACCGGCGTGATCAAGGGCACGGGTCCGCGCTACTGCCCTTCGATCGAAGACAAGGTCGTGCGTTTTGCACACCGGGCGAGTCATCAGATCTTCCTCGAACCCGAGGGGCTCGACACGACGGAGATCTATCCGAACGGCATTTCCACGTCGCTGCCGTTCGACGTGCAGCTGGCGCTCGTGCGATCGATTCCGGGTTGCGAGCAGGCGCATATCGTTCGCCCCGGCTATTCGATCGAATACGATTATTTCGATCCGCAGGGCCTGCGTTCGACGCTCGAGACGCGCGCGATCGGCGGCCTGTTCTTCGCCGGCCAGATCAACGGCACGACCGGCTACGAAGAGGCCGCGGCGCAGGGCATTCTCGCCGGCATCAATGCCGCCCGGTACGCCGGCGGCGAGGAGGGCTGGTGTCCGCGGCGCGACGAGGCTTACGTGGGCGTCCTGGTCGACGACCTGATCACGCGCGGCGTCTCCGAGCCTTACCGGATGTTCACCTCGCGTGCCGAATATCGTTTGCAGTTGCGCGAGGACAACGCCGACCTGCGCCTGACCGAGCATGGCCGGCGCCTCGGCGTCGTCGACGATAAGCGTTGGGGTGCCTTTTGCCGGAAGCGGGACGCGGTCGCGCGGGAACGCGAGCGCTTGAAGTCGACGTATCTGTCGCCGCAGGTCGTTGCGCGCCACGACGCGGAGCGCGTGCTCGGGCAGCCGCTCGAGCGCGAGCGGTCGCTGTTCGACCTGTTGCGCCGCCCGAGCGTTGGCTATGATGCATTGCACGAGTTGGCGGGCGCCGGAACGCCGGTTGCCGACGCTGCCGTGGCCGAGCAGGTCGAGATTGCGACAAAATACGAGGGCTACATCGACCGCCAGGACGCCGAGATCGCGCGTCAGGCAGGGCAGGAATCGACCCGTTTGCCTGCGAACCTCGACTACCGTTCGGTACGCGGTCTATCGATCGAGGTGCAGCAAAAGCTGACCGCAAGCCAGCCGGAGACCCTCGGCCAGGCGGCGCGCATTTCGGGCGTCACGCCGGCGGCGATTTCGCTGCTCCTCGTCCATCTCAAGCGCGGCTTTCCCGGCGGCGCCGCTTCCGGCGCCGACGCCGCGTCGTGCGGGTCATGACGCCGGACGCACAGCGCGAAACGCAGGGCGAAGCAGCGCGGCCAGCCATCGTGCCGATTGCGCAATCGCTTCCTGCGGGCGCACGCTCGAAGCTGTCGGCCTATCTCGACCTGCTGGCCAAATGGAATCGCGTGTATAACCTGACCGCCATTCGCGACCGCACGCAGATGCAGTCGCTGCACGTCGACGATGCGCTCGCCGTGCTGCGCTTCCTGCCCGATGCACCGCACCTGCGGCTGCTCGACGTGGGCTCCGGTGGCGGCGTGCCCGGAATTCCGCTCGCCATCTCGCAACCCGGCTGGGACGTCGTTCTGCTCGACTCGAACCGGAAGAAGGTGAGCTTTCTCACGCAGGCCGCCATCGAGCTTCGGCTCGACAACGTGCAGCCGGTCGCGTCGCGCATCGAGGATTACGTCTGCAACGACCGCTTCGACGTCGTGATCTCCCGCGCCTTTTCCGACCTCGCGAGCTTCGCTCGCGGTGCGCGCGCGCACGTTGCGCCAGGCGGCGTCATCGTGGCGATGAAGGGCGTGCTCCCGCAGGACGAGATCGAGGCGCTGCCGGGCGATATCGGCGTCGTGGCGACGCCGGCACTCGACGTGCCGGGGCTCGATGCGGAGCGCCACCTCGTCATCATGCAACCGAAAGGCGGTCCTGCGTGACGCGCATCATTGCGGTGGTGAACCAGAAAGGCGGCGTGGGGAAGACGACGACCACCGTCAACCTCGCCGCAAGTCTCGTGGCGATGAAGCGCCGCGTGCTGGTCGTCGACCTCGACCCGCAGGGCAACGCGACCACGGGCGCCGGCATCGACAAGCGCGCACGAAAGCGCACCGTCTATCACGTGCTGCTCGGCGAGGCGAGCATCGGCGATGTCCGCGTGCATTCCGAAAGCGGCGGCTTCGACATCGTGCCATCGAATCGCGAACTGGCCGGGGCCGAGGTCGAACTCGTCGATCTGCCCGAGCGCGAGACGCGGCTCAAGGATGCGCTGGCCGAGGCCTTGCGCCAGATGCGCGAGGCGCTCGACGCCATCGCCGCCGACTACGACTTCGTTTTCCTCGATTGCCCGCCGTCCTTGTCGCTGCTGACGCTCAACGGCCTTTGCGCCGCCGATTCGGTACTGATACCCATGCAGTGCGAGTACTACGCGCTGGAGGGATTGTCGGATCTGGTGCAGACTGTCAAGAAAGTGCGTGCTCACTTGAATCCGAAGCTCGAGATCGAGGGATTGCTGCGCACGATGTACGATCCGCGCAACACGCTGGCGCAGAACGTCGCCGCCGAGCTCGAGCGCCACTTCGGCGAGCGGCTTTACCGCACGATCATTCCCCGCAACGTACGCCTGGCCGAAGCGCCGTCGCACGGCGTGCCGGCGCTCAAGCTCGAGGCGAAGTCGAAGGGGGCGCTCGCGTATCTCGCGCTGGCCGGCGAAGTCGTGCGTCGCATGGAATCCAGGCAGCGAGCACTCACTCATGTTCAAACGGCCACCACCACTGACGTCGCGGCCACCGAATGACCACATCAGTTCGCCGGCGGGCAGCGTCCGGACGGCGTAATCGGAGCCAACGATGATCCGACCGAAGGGACTGGGCCGCGGCCTCGACGCGCTTCTTGCAGGCAACGACGAAGCTGCGGCGTCGGGCGAATCGCTGCAGACGCTGTCGGTCGACCGGCTCCGGCCCGGCAAGTATCAGCCGCGCGCGAAAATGGACGCCGCCTCGCTCGCCGAACTCGCGCTGTCGATCAAGGAGCAGGGCGTGATGCAGCCCATCCTCGTGCGTCCGGTCGACGGCGGCGTGTTCGAGATCGTGGCCGGCGAGCGGCGCTGGCGCGCGGCGCAGCAGGCGGGATTGCGCGAGGTTCCGGCGCTCGTGAAGAACGTTCCCGATCAGGCGGCGCTCGCCGTCGCGCTGATCGAGAACATCCAGCGCGAGGACTTGAATCCGCTGGAGGAGGCGCGCGGCCTGGCGCGGCTGATCGACGAGTTCGGGCTTACGCACGACGCCGCGGCGAAGGCCGTGGGACGCTCGCGCAGCGCGGTTTCGAATCTGCTGCGCCTCAACGCGCTCGCCCCGCCGGTGCAGGAATACCTGCTCGCCGGACAGATCGAGATGGGCCATGCGCGCGCGCTCCTCGCCTTGCCCGTGGCGCAGCAGTCGGGTAGCGCTGCGCGCGTGGTGAGCGACGCGCTGACGGTGCGCGACACGGAGCGCCTCGTGCACGCCCTTCTCAATCCGGCGGCCATCGCGCGTCGCCACAAGGCGAAGCGCCCGCTCGATGCGGACACCGCACGGCTCGAGAACGATCTCGGCGAGCGCCTCGGCGCCGTCGTGCGCATCGAGCCGGGCCGCCGCGGCGCAGGCCGCGTCGTGATCCGCTACGCGAGCCTCGAGCAGCTCGACGGAATCATCGAGCGGCTCGGCCCGACGGTGCATTCGCCTGCGTGATCGCCACGCGATGGCGCCGGGGCGGCGCATCGCGCCGCACGCCGGCGATCTTGCCGATGCCGTGCGGCGCGACGCTCAGCCGAGTTGCTTCAGCATCGTCTCGGCGCCGGACACCTCGAACTTGCCGGGCGCTTCGACATTGAGAGTCCTGACGACGCCGTCGTCGACCAGCATCGAAAAGCGCTGGCAGCGCACGCCCATGCCGCGCGCGGTGAGGTCGAGCTCGAGACCGAGCGCCTTCGTGTAGGCGGCGCTCCCGTCGGCCAGCATCCGCACCTTGTCGTCCGCGTGCAGGTCGCGGCCCCACGCGCCCATGACGAACGCGTCGTTGACCGACATGCACGCGATCGTGTCGACGCCCTTCGCCTTCAGCTTGTCGTAGTCGGCAAGGTAGCTCGGCACGTGCTTCGCGGAGCACGTTGGCGTGAACGCGCCCGGCAAGCCGAACAGCACGACCTTTTTTCCGCGCGTCAGGCTTTCGATGCTGACCGGGTTGGGGCCGATCGAGCAGCCGTCCTTCTCGACGTCGTGGTATTCCATCAATGTACCTGCAGGCAGCCGGTCTCCGACCTTGATCGTCATGGCGCTTTTCTCCTGGGAAGGCCGTCCCGACGGACGGCGGGTGGATATGCGAGGATCGCAGCCGGATGCCGCAATTTCAACCCCCACGCCCGCCGGCGCATCTTGCCGCTGTCGCTCGCGCAGCGTAGGGTTCCACCCTTTCGCCTCGGGCAGCGAACCCGACAGGCGTGAACCGAAGGAGGGCTCGATGGCACGTTCCCCCGCCGCGGCGCGCAAGGCGCCCGCGCGACAGACCCGGCTTTTGATCTCGACCCGAAAGGGGTTGTGGACGCTCGCGAGCGACGCTTCTCGCAACGGCTGGACGCTCGCCGGCCCGCAGTTTCTCGGACATACGGTCCACCACGCACTCACCGATCCGAGGGCACCGCGCCAGTGGCTCGCGGCGGCGCGGACCGGGCACCTCGGACCGACGATCTTCCGTTCGCAGGACAACGGCCGCACGTGGAAGGAAGCGGTGCGCCCGCCGGCGTTCGCGCGCGGCAGCGGCCGCGTCGTCGATCACACGTTCTGGCTGACGCCGGGGCACGCGGACGACGCGGGCGT
>DASSVX010000257.1:0-11544 GCA_035705655.1 Casimicrobiaceae bacterium | reverse complement strand
CGAGCAGCGTGCGCGGCCAACCGCCTTCGCGTGTGCGATAGTGCCAGCGTATCGCGACGTTCGACAGGCTGCCGACGTTGCGACCGGTGAGCCGGCGCAGCATGTAATCCTGGTATTCGCAGATCGTCGTGCAGCGATCGTAAAGCGCGCGCTCGTGCCGCTTCACCCATAGCGCCTTGGGAATCATCCATTCTGGCGACACCGGCCCGGTACCGGCGCCGTTCACGCGCAGCGCGTCGTCGTGCGTGTGCAGCACCGCCGCGGCTTCGGCATCGGCGCGCACGTCCATCCAGAGGATCGCCGCCCGCATCGGGTCACCGGCGGCGTCGGTGACGACCACCGTCGCCGAGGTCGTGTCGAGTGCGAGCGCCGCCACGTCGCGCGCGATGATGCCTGCGGCCGTGACTGCCCCGCGGACGGCTTCGCCGAGTGCGCGCCACCAGTCGCGCGGGTGCTGTTCCGCGCGACCGGGGGCGGGGAAGGCCGTCGCGTAGTCGCCCTTCGCGCTGCCGGCGCTGTTGCCGTGCAGGTCGAACACGTGCGCGCGAAGCGACTCGGTTCCACCGTCGATTCCGATCACGTAGCGCACGCCGTGCAACCTCCGGGGCCGGCCGCGGGAGCCGGAAAAGATGCAAATGTAAACGTCCGCTTGCAGATGCAATGCAAACGAATTAAGCTACGCCGCGATCCGGAAATCAAGGCAGGCTTGCCGCACGCGGCGAAGGAGGAGCGATGCGCATCGCGATCGGATGTGACGAAGCAGCCTACGAGCTCAAGGAAATCCTGCGCAAGCACCTTGCCGCGACGGGTGTCGAGCTGCAGGATTATGGAACGTTCGATGCTGCACCGGTGCTCTATCCCGATATCGCCTTCGCCGTCGCCGAGGCCGTCGCGTCCGGCCGGCACGATCGCGGCATCCTGTTGTGCGGGACCGGCATCGGCATGGCGATCTCGGCGAACAAGGTGCCCGGCATCCGAGCTGCGCAGGCGCACGACACCGATTCTGCCGCACGCGCACGAATGAGCAACGACGCGCAGATCGTCACGATCGGCGCGCGGGTCGTGGGCAGCGAGCTCGCCAAGTCGATCGTCGACGCCTTTCTTGCGTCCGAGTTCCAGGGGGGCCGCTCGAAGGACAAGGTGGCCCGGATCGTCGCCTACGAGACGAGGAAGCCGGGCTCGCCATGAAGTGCCGACGACACTGGGTCCCCGCCTGCGCGGGGACGACACCATGCTGCACGCCTCCGTCGCGTCTAACCGAGGCCCGATGATCGACGACAAGCAGACCGAGGTCCGCGCCGCCTGGCTGTATTTCATGGAGGGCCTGACGCAGGCGGAAATCGCGCGCCGACTCGGCACGACGCGCCTTCGGATCAACCGCATCCTCGTCGACGCGCGGCGCAACGGTCTCGTCGGCATCACGCTCAATGCCGATCTTGCGACGTGCGTCGAGCTCGAGCAGCAGATGATCCGCGATTTCAAGCTGAAGGCGGCGGTCATCGTGCCCACGCCCGACGACGACGAGCAGATTCCCGTCATCGTCGGCCGGGCGGCGGCGGGCTTCGTTTCGCACTATCTCGAAAACAACGGCACGCGCGGCCTCGGCATCGGCTGGGGCCGGACGCTGCGCGAAATGATCCGCCATATGCGCGCGGGCCGCTATCCCGATCTCGGCGTCAACTCGATGATGGGTGGCCTCACGCACGGGCTCGAGTTCAACACGTTCGATCTCGCAAGCGAGCTCGCCCGGCGCCTGCATTCGCAATGCCGCTACCTGGTTGCGCCCATGTACGCCGGAAGCCCGAGGTCGCGCGACACCATCATGGCGCAGGACGTTTTCCGCGACACGCTGCGCTGCATCGAGACGAGCGACATCGCGGTGCTGAGCGTCGGCGACGTGACGCGGCGCTCGATGCTCGTTCGCTACGCGCTGCCCGATGACGTCAGCGTGACGGAGCTTCGTGCGGCCGGCGCCGTCTGCGACATCGTCGCGCAGTTCATCGACGAGCGCGGGCGCGCCATCGACCATCCGATCAATCGGCGGGCGATTGCCCTGCCGTTGCGCGATCTGTCGCGCATCCCCACGGTGGTCTTTGCCGCCGGCGGGCGGCACAAGGTCCGGGCAATCGCATCGGTGCTGCGTGCGGGCCTCGGCTCGGTGTTCGTTTGCGACGAAGCGACCGCGCGTGCCGCCGTGAAGCTCGCGCAGGACGCCGCCTGAGGCACGGCATGCGCTCCGCCGAGCGGCGTCGACGTAACGTGCTCCTGATCGTCGTCGATCAATGGCGCGGCGACCTTTTGCCGAAACTGGGGACGCCGCACCTTCGCACGCCCAACCTCGACCGCCTGTGCGCCGCGGGCGTCACGTTCCGCAATCATTTCACGACGACGTCGCCCTGCGGCCCGGCCCGCGCATCGCTTCTGACCGGCCTCTACCAGATGAATCACCGCGCGGTCCAGAATACGATTCCCCTCGACGCGCGCTTCACCAATCTCGGCAAGGAGCTGCGCAACGGCGGCTACGACCCTGCGCTGATCGGCTATACGACGACGACGCCCGATCCGCGAACGACGTCGCCGCACGATCCCCGGTTTCGCATTCTGGGCGATGTGATGGATGGCTTCCGCGTCGTCGGCGGCTTCGAGCCGAGCAAGGAGCCGTACTACGCGTGGCTCGCGAGCAGGGGTTTCGCGTTGCCGCGGGTGCGGGAGGAGATCTGGCTTCCGAAAACCGGCGACCCGGGGGCGAGCGCGGCATCATCGATGCTGTCCGCCGAAGATTCCGATACGTCGTACTTCACCGAGCGCGCGCTCGCCTACCTCCGCGGCGCGCACGACAAGCCGTGGTTCCTGCACCTCGGCTACTGGCGGCCACACCCGCCGTTCATCGCCCCGGCGCCCTATCACGCGCATTACGACCCGGCGGACATGCCGCCGCCGATCCGCGCTGCCACGCCGGACGATGAAGCGCGCCAGCATCCGCTGCTTGCGTACTATGTAAGGCACCTCGCGCAGAGCAATTTTTTCGTGAACGCGCGCGGTCTCGCGAGCGACATGAGCGAGGCGCAGGTGCGCCGGATGCGCGCGGCCTATTACGGGCTCATGACCGAGATCGACGATCATCTCGGCCGCGTTTTCGCGTTCCTCGACGAGACGAATCAGTGGAAGGACACGCTGATCGTCTTCACCTGCGATCATGGCGAGCAGCTCGGCGATCATCACCTTCTCGGCAAGAACGGCTACTTCGACCAGACCTTTCGGATTCCGATGGTCGTCAGCGACCCGGACCCGCGCGCGAACAGCACGCGCGGCACGATCGTCGACTCGTTCACCGAGTCCGTCGACACGATGCCGACCGTGCTCGAGTGGCTCGGACTTTCGATTCCGCGCCAGTGCGACGGCCGCTCGCTCCTGTCCTTCTGTCACGGGGCGGCGCCGCGCGACTGGCGAACCGAGGTCCATTACGAGTTCGATTTTCGCGACGTCTACTATTCGCAGCCCGAATCCTCGCTGGGCTTGCCGATGGACCGCTGCTCGCTCGCCGTCGTCCGTGATGCCGATTACAAGTACGTTCATTTTGCCGCGCTGCCCGCGCTGTTCTTCGATCTGCGCGAAGACCCGAACGAGTTCATCGATCGATCCGGGGACCCCGGCTATGCCGCGCGGATACGCGACTATGCGCAGAAGATGCTGAGCTGGCGTTTGGCGCACGCCGACAAGGCGCTTACCGGCTACCGCGCGACACCGGACGGGCTCGAATGCCGCGCGTGAACGCACGCTGCGCCGAGCGATATCGCGGACCAAAATACATTTGTCACGGCGCGAAAGCATCTATAGAATCCGCCCGAAATCGGATGGAAAGCACCGAATGGCCCGTGTTCTGCAGATCTCCGATACGCACCTGAGCCCCGCGAAACGCCAGTTCGCCGCGAACTGGGCGCCGTTGCGCGACTGGGCACTGCGTCAGCATGCCGACCTGATCGTTCATACCGGCGACCTCACCGTCGACGGCGCCGACAGCGAGGAGGACATGCGCGACGGCGCAGCGCTCATGCGCGCGCTGCCGGCGAGGGTGCTCGCCGTCCCCGGCAATCACGACGTTGGCGAGGCCGGGAATCGCTTTCAGCCGGTGAACGCGGAGCGCCTCGATCGCTGGCGCCGGCATTTCGGCGCCGATCGCTGGTCGCACGATCTTCCCGCGTGGCGCCTGATCGGTATCGACTCGATGCTCTTCGGCGACGGCAGCGACGAGGAGGCGCGTCAATTCGAATGCCTCGTGCAGACGATGGCGACGGCCGGCGAGCGGCGCATCGCCTGGTTCACGCACCGGCCGTTGTTCATCGATGCGCCCGATGAAGCGGACACCGGCTATTGGTCGGTGAAGCCCGCGCCGCGCGCGCGACTGCTCGAGCTCGTCGAGCGACATGACGTTGCGCTGATCGCCACCGGCCATCTGCACAAATGGCGGGACACGAAGGTGGGTCGCTGCCGCTACGTCTGGTGCGCGTCGTCGGGCTTTCTCGTCGGACCCGACAACCAGCCCGACATGCCCGGCGAAAAGCGCCTCGGCGCGGTGATCTACGAATTTGGCGATGCCGACGTCTCGGTCACGCCGGCGGACATTCCGGGCCTCACCACGCTTTGGATCGACGACGTGCTGCACGAGGTTTATCCGCCGCGGCACGCCGCCTGATGTGCGCGGGCGGTCGCTGACGACACAGCCATGGCGAACGTCGAACTGAGGGCGATCGGCAAGTCGTTCGGCGATGTCTCGGTGCTTTCCGGCATCGACCTCGACATCGCCGACGGTGAATTCCTCACGCTGGTCGGCGCATCGGGCTGTGGCAAATCGACGCTGCTGCGGATCATCGCCGGCCTCGAAGTGCAATCGTCGGGCAGCGTGCTGATCGACGGCGCGCCGGTCGATCACCTGCGACCGCACGAGCGGCGGGTGGCGATGGTGTTCCAGAGCTACGCGCTTTATCCGCACATGCGTGTGTTCGGCAATATTGCATTGCCGCTCGTCATGTCGCGCCTCAACCTGTTCGACCGGCTGCCGCTCCTGCGCGCGCTGTCGCTGCGAAGACGGCGCGTGATGCCCGAGATCGCGCGCGAGGTTCACGCGGTCGCCGCGCAATTGCAGATCGACGCGCTGCTCGAGCGGCGCCCGTCGCAGCTCTCGGGCGGCCAGCGCCAGCGCGTCGCGCTCGGCCGCGCGATGGTGCGCCAGCCCGCCGCGTTCCTGATGGACGAGCCGTTGTCCAATCTCGACGCGAAGCTGCGCGTGCACATGCGCACCGAGCTCGCGGATCTGCATGCGCGGCTCGGCGCGACCTTCATCTACGTGACGCACGACCAGGTCGAGGCGATGACGATGTCGAATCGCGTCGCGATGATGGACAACGGCAGGATCCTGCAACTCGGCCGGCCGGGCGAGCTTTATGCGCGCCCGGCAAGCGTCAAGGTCGCGCAGTTCATCGGCACGCCGGCGATCAACCTGTTGCCTGCGCGCGTGAGCGCGCAGCATTCGGTCGAGCTCTTCGGCGGCGAGCTGCCCATTCGCGTGCCGCGACCGGCGGGCGCGGCATTGACGCTCGGCATCCGGCCGGAGGCGATCACGCCGGCGCCGCTCGGCGCGCCGGCCGCGGGCCGGCACGTCCTCGCCGGGCGCCTGCATCGCAGCGAAAACCTCGGCGCCGAGCATATTCTGCACGTCGACCTCGCGCAGCCCGCGCGCGGTGTCGTGATCTGCAAGGTCGCCGCCGATCCCGAGTCGCTCGTCGACGGCGCGCGCGATCTCGCGCTGCAGTTTTCGCCGGCCGCGTGCCACGTGTTCGACGACGAAGGACATCGCGTCGCCGATGCGGAAGTGCCGAACGCCGCGAGCGGTGCGGGCGCGCTGCCGATGAGCGCGGTGTCTCCATGAGCGGTGTACCGGTTCGATGACCGCGGCTGCTGCAATGGCGAGTCCCGCTGCGCTGCCGCCCCGCAATCGGCAGCAATTGATCGAGCGCCTCGCCGGCTGCGGGTTCGTGTTTCCCGCGTTCGCCTTGCTGCTGCTGATCGACATCATCCCGCTCGCAGTGCTTCTCTACCTTAGCTTCACCGACTACCGGCTCGGTGCACTGGACACGCACTTTCTCGGCCTCGACAACTTCAGCAAGGCGCTCGCCGATCCGGTCTTTCGCCGCTCGATCACCAACACGTTCGTCTACGTCGCGATCGTGCTGCCGCTCGCGGTCGGGCTCGGCCTGCTCGTCGCGGTGCTGCTGCACGGGCGCAAGCGCACGCGCTCGTTCTACGAGGTCGTGTACTTCCTGCCGGTGACGTCGACGCTGATCGCGATGGCGACGGTGTGGCAATTCCTGCTGCACCCGAGCCTCGGGCCGATCAACGGCATGCTGCGCGCGCTGGGCTTCCATGAGATGGCCTTCTTGAGCGAGCCGGCCTACGTGCTGCCGACACTCGCCGCGATCGGCATCTGGCACCTCGTCGGTTTCAACTTGGTCCTCTTCCTCGCGGGTCTTTCGGCGATTCCGCGCGACCTGTACGAAGCGGCCGAGATCGACGGCTGCCGAAGCGGCATCGACCGTTTCCTGACGATCACCTGGCCGCTGCTCGGACCTACGACGATGTTCGTGATCGTCACGACGTCGATCACCGCGTTCAAGGTGTTCGACACGGTGGCCGTCATGACGCGCGGTGGCCCGATGGGCTCGTCGGAGGTGCTGCTATACGCGATCTACCTCGAGGGCTACCAGTATTTCCACATGGGGTACGCCGCCGCGCTGACGCTGGTGTTCCTCGTGTTCGTGCTGCTGTTCTCGATCCTGCAGACGTTCGTCCTCGACCGGCGGGTGCACTACTGATGGCGACGCCGCTTATCCTGCCGGGCGAGGCGGCCCGCATGCGCGCGATCACGCCGGTATCGGCGCTCGTGCGCCGCATGCTGACGCTGCTGATCGTGCACGGTGTGCTGATCGCCGGCGCGATGTTCATCCTGCTGCCGTTCGTCTGGATGGTGGTCACGTCGATCAAGTCGCCGCCGGAAATCTTCGCCGTCGACTTCAGCCTGTGGCCGAAGCATTTCAACGCGGTCGAGAATTACGGCAACGCGCTCGGCAAGGTGCCGCTGCTGCGCTTCGCGCTGAATGGCGTCATCGTCTGCGGCGTGATCCTGCTCGTGCAGGTGCTGATCGCGGTGCCGTGTGCGTATGCGCTTGCGAAGCTGCGCTTTCCCGGCCGCGCGACGATGTTCGCCCTGGTGCTGCTCGGCCTTTGCATCCCGATCCAGGTGCCGGCGCTGCCGCTGTACATGGGTCTCGCGAAGCTCGGCCTGCTGAACACCTACTTCGCGATCATGATGCCGTTCTTCCTGTCGGTGTTCGCGATCTTTCTGTTCCGGCAGTTCTTCAGAAGCTATCCCGACGAGATCATTCATGCCGCGCGCCTCGACGGCATGAGCGAATTCGAGATCGTCTGGCGCATCGTCGTGCCAAGCGCATGGCCGGCGATCGCCGCGTTCTCGGTGTTCTCGCTCGTCGCGCACTGGAACGACCTGTACTGGCCGCTGATCGTGATCTCCGACACGCATCTGGCGACGCCGCCGCTTGGCATGATGTTCTTCGCCGATGCCGAGTCGGGCTCGAACTACGGCGCGCTGACGGCGGCGGCGACGGTGCTGACCGCGCCGCTGGTGATCGCGTTCCTGATCGCGCGCCGGCGCTTCATCCAGGGCATCACGATGACCGGCATCAAGTGAGAAATGCATTTCGTCCCCACCGAAAGGAGACAGCGATGAAGAGAATGGCTAGCGTCCTGGGTTCGATCCTGCTGGCGGCGATCGTGATGGCGACCGGCGCGCGCGCGGAGGAGGTGACGCTCGACGTGCTGTACGCGTTTCCGGCGTTCGCGAAATTCCACGAGCCGATCGCGCAGGAATTCATGAAGCGCCATCCGGACATCAAGATCAAGTACCGCGCGCCCGCGCCGACGTACGACGACGGCCACCAGACGATGATGCGCGAGGCGGTCACGAACCAGCTTCCCGACGTCTATTACTCCGGTTTCCACCTGCTGACCGAGCTGACCCACACGCTCGAGCAGCGCAAGCAGATCGTCGATCTCGGCCCGCTGCTGGCGGCCGAGGGCGCCGAGTTCCGGAAGGCGAACTACTCCGACCGGATCCTCACGCTCGGCAAGGTCGACGGCAAGCTCTACGGGCTGCCGTTCAATGCGTCGACGCCGATCATGATGTACAACGCGGAGCTCGTGAAGAAGGCCGGCGGCGATCCCGACCACATGCCCGACACGTGGGACGGCATCATGGCGCTCGCGAAGAAAATCAAGGCGAGCGGCGGTGCGGATGTCGCCGGCATCGCCTACAACGTGAACGACTGGCCCGACGTGTGGCTCTATCACGCGATGATCCTGCAGGCCGGCGGCACGGTCGTCGACGGCAAGAACGTTCCGCTCGGCGGTCCCGATCTCGGCGTCAAGGTGCTCGACCGCTTCCGTCGCTTCGTCAGCGAAGGCGGCATGCCGCTCATCAACTGGGACCAGTCGCGTCAACAGTTCATCGCAGGCAGGATCGGCATTTTCTTCGACACGCCGGCACGGCTGCGCCAGGTGACGGACCTGATCGGCGACAAGTTCACGCTGCGCACGACAACCTTCCCGATCGACAACAAGGCGAAGGGCGGGCTTCCGACCGGTGGCAATGCGGCGCTCATCACGACGCACGACGCGAAGAAGCAGAAGGCAGCGTGGGAGTTCATCAAGTTCGAGACCGGACCCGAAGCGCAGAAGATCGTCGTCGAGACGACGGGTTATCTGCCGACGAACCTGCGCGCGCCCGGACCGGAGTTTCTCGGTCCCTTCTACGAGAAGAATCCGAACTTCAAGACGGTTTCGCTGCAGATGGAACGATCGGTGCCGTGGCAAGGTTATCCGGGCGGCAACTCCGTGCGGATCTGGCGCGCCCAGCGCGAGATCATCACCAGTGTCATGCGCGGCGACATCGCGCCCAAGGCCGGCTACGACCGGCTGATGAAGGAAACGGCGACGCTGATGCAATGACGCTTGCGCGCCGCGAGGCGGCGCCGCTCACGTCGCCTCTCGCAATCCCTCCGAACATGATCATTGCGCAAATCACCGATCTTCATGCCCGTCCGCCGGGCGTGCGCGCCTACGCCGGAATCGACACCAACGCGATGATGCGCAGCGCGGTCGACGCGATCGCCGCGCTCGATCCGCTGCCCGACTGCGTCATCGCCACGGGCGACCTCACCGATTGCGGCTTGCCGGCGGAATATCAGCAGGTGGGCGATGCGTTCGCGCAATTGCCGATTCCCGCGTTCCTGATTCCCGGCAATCACGATCGGCGCGATGTCATGCGCGCGTGCCTTGCCGGGCGCCATCGGTATCTGACTCAGGATGCCGACTTCCTGCACTACGTCATCGATGATTTCCCCGTGCGGTTGATCGCGCTCGACACCGTCGTGGGCGGCGACCATGGCGGCGAGATCTGCCCCGCGCGCGAGGCGTGGCTCGAGCGGACACTGGCGCAAGGCGGCGGGAAACCGACGCTGATCTTCATGCATCATCCGCCGTTTCGCACCGGTTTGCCGGCGATGGACTCGATGATGTGCCGCAGCGCGCCGACGTTCGCCAGGCTGATCGCGCGCCACCCCGAGATCGAGCGCGTCGTCGCCGGCCACTGCCATCGCCCGATCGTCGTGCGCTGGGCCGGCACGGTGGGCTTCGTCGCGCCGAGCACCGCGCATCAGGTCGTGCTCGATTTCGAAAGTGCGGACGACAATCGTTTCATCCACGAGCCGCCGGGGCTCGCGCTGCACGTGTACCGTCCCGGCATCGGCATCGTCAGCCACGTCGCGGTCATCGGCGACTACGGGCCGATCCACAGCTTCAGGCTTCCCGCCGAGTATCCGGGCGGGCATCCGGCGTAGGCGCGATCGCTTCACGAGGGGAGGATCGATGAATAAGGGCTTTCTGTGCGCGATCGCGCTGGCCTGCGTGTCGATGGTGGGAAGCGCGAGGGCCGAGGAGGTCACCCTCGACGTCTACTATGCGTTCCCGTCCTTCGCCAAGTTTCACGAGCCGATCGCGAAGGAATTCATGCAGAGCCATCCGGACATCCGGATCGTGTTCCGGGCGCCGGCGCCGACCTACGACGATGGCCATCAGACGATGATGCGCTCGGCGGTCACCAATCGGCTTCCCGACGTCTATTACTCGGGCTACGACCTGCTCGAGGAGCTGGCCCGCGCGCTCGCGAAGCGCAACCAGATCGTCGACGTCGGCCCGCTGCTGGCCGCCGAAGGCGACGCATTCCGTGCGAAGAATTACGCCGGCAGCATCCTCGGTCTCGGCAAGGTCGACGGCAAGCTGTACGGCCTCCCGTTCAACGCGTCGACGCCGATCGTCTATTACAACGTCGAGCTCGTGAAGAAGGCCGGTGGCGACCCCGACCGCATGCCCGACACGTGGGACGCCACCATGGCGCTCGCCGCGAAGATTCACGCGCTGGGCGCCGACGTCGCGGGTCTCGCCTACGACGTGCACGACTATCCGGGGAACTGGCTCTATCACTCGATGATCATGCAGGCGGGTGGCGTCGTCGTCGACGGTGATCGCGTGCCACTCGGCGGCCCCGACATCGGCGTCAAGGTCATGCAGACGTTTCGCCGCTTCGTCACCGAGGATGGCATGCCGCTGATCGCGCTCGATCAGTCGCGCCAGCAGTTCTTCGCCGGCAAGGTCGGCCTGTTCTTCGACACGCCGGGCCGGTTGAAGCAGATCACCGACCTGGTCGGCGACAAGTTCACGATGCGCACGGCCACGTTCCCGGTCGACGACAAGGCGCGGGGCGGCCTGCCGACCGGCGGCAATGCGGCGATCATCACGACGCGCGATCCGAAAAAGCAGAAGGCGGCGTGGGAGTACCTCAAGTTCGTCACCGGTCCCGAAGCGCAGAAGATCGTCGTCGAAACGACCGGCTACATGCCAACCAATCTGCGCGCCAACGACGCGGCGTTCCTCGGCGCGTTCTACGACAAGAACCCCAACTATCGCACCGCCTCGCTGCAGACCGACCGCGCGGCGCGGTGGGTTGGCTATCCGGCCGGCAACTCGGTGCGCATCTGGCGCGCGCAGCGGGACATCATCAATGCGGTGATGCGCGGGGACCTCGACCCGAAGGCGGGCTACGAGAAGATCGTCAAGGACACCGCGGGGATGATGCAATGAGCGGAAGAACCTTTCTTGACATCCTCGCCGGCGCCGAGGCGATCGCGGCGCGCGCCGCGCAGACGCTGGTCGCGATGCACGACCGGCCGCACGAGGTCGCGCGCAAGCAATTGCGCGACGTCGTCACCGAGGCGGATCTCGCGTCGGAGCGGCTCGTGATCGACGGCTTGCGCGCGTTGACGCCCGGCGCGGCGATTCTTTCCGAAGAGGCGGGCGCGAGCGGCCCGGACGGCGGCACGCGCTGGATCGTCGACCCGCTCGACGGCACGGTCAACT
>DASSVX010000256.1:0-5921 GCA_035705655.1 Casimicrobiaceae bacterium | reverse complement strand
CCGCGTAGAACCATGGGGACTGAGCAAGCCATGCAAGGAGGCCAAGGAGCGCGAGTGAAGCCACCGACGACCAGGCCACGCGCTTGACGACGTGGCGCAACCGGAAATGCCCGAGCTCGTGCGCGAGCACGGCCTCGATTTCGTCGGGTGCCAGGCGCGCGAGCAGCGTGTCGAAGAAGACGACGCGCTTTGCGCGGCCGAAGCCGGTGAAATAGGCATTGCCATGCCCGGAACGCCTCGATCCGTCCATGACGAACAATCCCGACGCCGTGAAGCCGCACCGCTGGAGCAGACGCTCGATGCGATCGCGCTGCGCACCTGCGGGCAGTGGCGAAAAGCGATTGAACAGTGGCGCGATCACGGTTGGATACAGCACGAGCACGAGCAGCTGGAACGCCATCCACGCGATCCAGACGAACAGCCACCAGTAAGCGCCGGCGCCGCGCATCAGCCACAGCACGACGAACGCGAGCGGCAGCCCGAGTACCGCACCTACCGCGATCCCTTTCGCGAGATCGGCGAGCCAGGTCGCGAGGGTCGTCCGGTTGAATCCGAATCGCTCCTCGATGCGAAACGTGCGCCACCACGAGAACGGAAGCGAAACGATTCCGCCGGCGAATGCCACGCCGCACAGCAGAAGCACGTCGCGCACGAGCGGCGGAAGTGCCGGCTCCTGCGTTGCTGCCAGGATCCACGCGAGCGCGCCACCCTGGGTCAGCACGAGAAGAAGTGTGGCGTCGACGATCGACTCGAGCATGCCGAGCCGCTGCCTGGCGATCGTGTAGTCGGCCGCCTTGCGATGTGCGGTGTCGTCGATGCGTGCCGCGAATGCGGCTGGCGTGGCGACGCGATGCGCACGCACGTGCGCTATCTGGCGCGCGGCAAGCCACAGGCGCAGCGCAAGCGTCACCGCGACCGCGATGACGAAGACGAGTGCGAATGCATCTGCTGTCACGGCAATTGCGCGGCGGCAGGCATCGCACCGCGCTCACGTACAATGGAATGCAAGTCATTTTACGCCCCGACATGCCTCAGGATCCCAATCGGCTCATCTGGATCGACCTCGAAATGTCGGGGCTGCGGCCCGACAGCGACCGCATCCTCGAAGTCGCGCTCGTGATCACCGATCACGCGCTCGAAACCGTCGCGCAGGCGCCTGTCTGGGTCGTCCACCAGCAGGACGCGGTGCTCGACGGCATGGACGCGTGGAACCGGTCGACGCATGCGCGCTCGGGCCTCATCGACAAGGTGCGTGCGTCGAGCGCGACCGAGCAGGAAGTCGAAGCGGCCGCCCTCGCGTTCCTGCGCGAGCACGTGCCGGCGAAGGCGTCACCGATGTGCGGCAATTCGATCTGCCAGGACCGGCGCTTTCTCGCGCGCTTCATGCCGGCGCTCGAGGACTGGTTCCATTACCGCAATCTGGACGTCTCCACGCTCAAGGAGCTGGCACGTCGCTGGAAGCCGGAGCTCGGCAAGGGCATGCCGAAGGAGGGACGGCACGAGGCGCTCGCCGACGTGCTCGAGTCGATCGCGGAGCTGCGCTACTACCGCGACAATTTTTTGCGGCTGTGACCAGCGTGCAGACGTGGCGGTCGCGCGGGTGAAATTCTGCAGCGTCTGCGGATCGGCGCAGATCGAGCATCGCGTGCCTGACGGCGACACGCTGCCACGTGACGTGTGCACGAATTGCGGGACGATTCATTACCAGAATCCGAAGGTCGTCGTCGGTTGCCTGCCCGAATGGGAGGATCGCGTCCTGCTCTGCCGGCGCGCGATCGAGCCGCGCTACGGATTGTGGACGCTTCCGGCGGGATTTCTCGAGAATGGCGAGACGCTGGCAGACGGCGCGTTGCGCGAGACGCTCGAGGAGGCGCATGCGCGCGTGGCGATCGGCGAGCTCTGCGCGGTGATCAGCCTGCCGCAGATCAACCAGGTGTACATGATGTTTCGCGCGCGGCTTCTCGATCTCGCGTTCGCCGCGGGTGCCGAGAGCCTCGAGGTGCGCCTGTTCGACGAGCGCGACATTCCATGGGAGTCGATCGCGTTTCGCACGATCGCGCGGACGTTGCGCAACTATTTCCTCGATCGCAGGCTCGGCGGGTTCGCGCTGCATGTGAGCGCGATCGAGCGTCGCTCGCCGCTCACGCCCGACTTGCTCGCCGCCGGTTGACGCCACGCGGCGGCGGCGGAGCACGCGGTCGCCGTATCAGCCCGGCTTGTCCGCTGCCGCGCGACGCCCCAGCGCCTCGAATTGCCGGTGCAGATGCTCGATTTCGTCGTCGGACAGCGTGTCGAGATTGACGAGACTCGTACGCGCAGTGGAGATCGCGCGCAACAGCTCGTCGAGCTTCAACTGCGTTTCCTTCGTATCGCGGTTCTGGCTGTTCTGGATCACGAACACCATCAGGAACGTCCCGACGTTGGTGACGGTGTTCGCAATGAGTTGCCAGGCGTCCGAGAAGCGGAACAGCGGACCGGTCACGCCCCACAGCACGGCGAGGATCGCCGCGACGACGAACGCCCACGGCGAGCCGAAGGCGTCGGCGAGTGCGCGGGCAACTTTGCGGAACCACTCGTTCATGGCGTGCTTTCGCTGCAGGATCGGACTTCGACGACGGCGATCGCGCCCGGGCCGGGCCGCGCAGCATCGGGCGCCTGCACCGCGGCGACGAGGCGTTGCAGCTTATGACATCGGCCGCCCCAGCAAAGATCATAGTCGCGCGTGAACGGCGACAGCGTCAGCCGCAATTTCGGCAATCGCCCGACGGACGGCTTCCATGACCACCAGCCGTCGCGAAGAATCGCGTCCGGTGGCGGATCCATGCCCGCGCCCGAGCCCTGGATGCGCGCTTCGGTGAGGCGCAAGCCGGACGCTTCGACGCGATAGCGCTCCTCCCAGCGCGTCTTTTCGACGGAATGGGTCCACGCGACGGTGAAGTGATCGGCGGGGATGACAGCACGCAGCGCACCCGCGATGAACAGGCAAGCCGTGTGCACGCGACTACGTCGGCGCCTTCACCGGCTCCGGCACGCCGCGCGTGCGCCACAGATGCCAGAGGATGAAGACGGCGCTCGCGATGAAGCCGGCCTGGTCGGTCCACGGCACGGCGGCGACGAGAAGCGATGCGGCGGCAAACGCGATCACCCGCTCGGGCCATGCGAGCGGCCCGCGAAGGAAATAACCGATGGCGGCACCGCCCCACAAACCTATCGCGAGGATCGCTTTCGCGATCACATAGACCGCGGCGATCACCGACACGCTGCCGCCGGCGTCGGACGCCTGCAGCATCAGTGCCGGATCGTAGACCGCCATGTACGGAATGACGAAGCCCGCGATGGCGATGTGCGTTGCCTTCCAGCCGATGCGCATCGGCGGGCCCTTGGCGATCGATGCCGCTGCGAATGCGGCGAGCGCCACCGGCGGCGTCAGGTCGGCCATGATGCCGAAATAGAACACGAACATGTGCGACACGATCAGCGGCACGCCGAGCTTCAGCAGCGCCGGCGCCGCGATGGCGCTCGTGATGATGTAGTTCGGAATCGTCGGAATGCCCATGCCGAGGATCAGGCACACGACCATCGTGAGCAGCAACGACAGGAACAGGCTGCGGCTGCCGACGTGCAGCACGAATTCGGCGAAGTTGGACGCTGCGCCGGTGAGCGTGAGCACGCCGATGATCACGCCGACGATGGCGCAGGCGAGACCGACGGTGACTGCCTGCCGCGCGCCGTCGACGAGACTTTGCCGCATCGTGACGAGCGTCTCGCGGCCGCGGATTGCGGCGGTGATCGCGACGAGCACGCCGATGCCTGCGATGATCGGCGTGATGCCATGACGATCGAATCCGAAGCGCATGTACGCACCGAGCCCCATGCCGAGCGCGATCCAGAATGCATAGCGGAACGCGGTCGGCCCCACGCGAGCCGCCACTGCCGCGCCGAGGATCAGCGTCGCGGTGAGCGCGAGCCCGACGAGGCCCGCGAACATCGGCGTAAAGCCGTCGAACAGCATGTAGACCAGCACCACCAGCGGCAGCATCAGGTACCACTTCTGGCGAATGGCGACCCACGGATTCGGGCATTCCGACTTGGGAATGCCAAGAAGATGCGCACGGCCCGCTTCGAGGTGCACCATCCAGAACGCCGTGGCGTAGTAGAGGATCGCGGGCACCACCGCCGCCTTGACGATCGTCACGTACGGCACGTTGAGCGTTTCGGCCATGATGAACGCGACCGCGCCCATGACCGGCGGCATGATCTGTCCGCCCATGCTCGACGTCGCCTCGACGGCGCCGGCGAAAATCGACGAATACCCGAAGCGCTTCATCAGCGGAATCGTGAACTGGCCGACGGTGAGCACGTTCGCGATGCCCGAGCCCGAGATCGTGCCCATCATCCCCGATGAGATCACGGCGACCTTCGCCGGTCCGCCGCGCGCGTGACCGACGAAGCCGAGCGCGATGCTGTTGAAGAGGTTGATCATGCCGGCGTGCTCTAGGAAGCTGCCGAACAGGATGAACAGGAAGATGTACGTTGCGGAGACGAGCGTCGGGATGCCGAAGATGCCTTCGGTGCCGAGGAAGAGCTGCCCGATGATCTGGTCGATGCCATAGCCCCGGTGCGCAAGCACGCCCGGCAGGTACTGGCCGAAGAGGCCGTAGGCCAGGAACACGCCGCAGATGATCGGCAGCGCGACCCCGAGCACGCGTCGCGCCGCCTCGAACAGCAGCACGATGAACACCGCGCCGACGACGAGATCGGCGAGGCTCGGGTCACCCGCACGCTGGATGAGGTCGGCTTCGAAGGCGAGGTGATAGAGGCTGAGCGCGAACGCGCCGGCGGCGATCAGCGCGTCGTACCAGGCGATGCGGCGCCGGTTGACCCAGCGCGCGACCGGATGGATCAGGAACGCGAGTGCAAGCAGGAAGCCGACGTGGATCGAGCGTGTCGGCAGGCTCGACAGCGGCGCATACGCGGCAATGACGAGCTGGTAGGTCGAAAAGCAGAGCGCGATTGCGGCGACCGCGCGTGCGTCCCAGCCTGCGAGCACACGCTTGACGCCCGTCTCGTCGAACGCCGGCTCGTCGGGTTGCGCAAGGCGGGTGGCAGCGTTGGCAGCCGCAGCAGGGTCGGACACGACCTTTTTCATTGGCTGTGCCGTGACCCTGCGTTGCAGAAAGTCGTCTCTGTGCCCCGGTTACTTGAGGATGCCGACTTCCCGGTAGTATTTCTCCGCGCCCGGATGAAGCGGCACCGGCATCCCCTGCGTCGCCTTCTTGATATCGATCGCCTTGGCGGCCGAGTGTGCGGCAACGAGCTGGTCGAGGTTCGTCCACAGCGCCTTCGTCATGCCGTAGACGATTTCGTCGCTGACGCCTTCGTGCGTCACGAGGAAATTCTGCACGGCGGCCGTGCTGACGTCGCTCGCCTGTCCGTTGTACGTGTTCGCCGGCACGACCGCGTGGATGTACGCAGCGTCGTTGATCTTCTTGATCACGTCTTCGGGAATCGGTACCACGACGATCGGCACCGACGCCGCGAGGTCGCGCAGCGACGATACGCCGAGTCCCGCCGATTGCAGCGTCACGTCGATCTGGCGGTTCTTCATGAGCTCGACGGATTCGCCGAACGGCAGGTATTCGACCTTCGCGAAGTCCTTGTACTCGATGCCCGCCGCGTGCAGCACCGCGCGTGCGTTGAGCTCGGTGCCCGACTTCGGCGCGCCCACCGAGATCTTCTTGCCCTTGAGATCGGCAAGCGTCTTGATGCCCGCGTCGGCGCGCGCGACGATCTGGATGTAGTTCGGATAGATCGCCGCGACACCGCGCAACTTTTTCAACGGGGTCTTGAAGCCGGCTTCCTCGTTGCCCTTCCACGCATCGGACAGCGAATCGCCGAGCGTGAACGCGATCTCGCCGCGG
>DASSVX010000255.1:0-9424 GCA_035705655.1 Casimicrobiaceae bacterium | reverse complement strand
CCCCGAGATCGCGCCGCCGGTCGTCACCGTGCAGGCCGTGTATCCCGGCGCGTCGGCGCAAACCCTCGAGCAGACGGTGGCATCGCCGATCGAGAACTCGATCAACGGCGTGCCGGGGATGATCTACATGAGCTCCTCGTCGGCGTCGAACGGCATCGTGCAGATCCAGGTGACGTTCGACATCGGAACGAACGTGGACATCGCGGCGGTCAACGTCAACAACCGCGTCAACCAGGTGCTGCCGCGCCTGCCCGAGGAAGTGCGGCGGCAGGGCGTCACCGTCGAGCGCGGCAGCTCGGCGTTCCTGCAAGTTCTCGCGTTCTATTCACCGGACGGCCGCTACAACGACCTCTTCACGTCGAACTACGTCAACCTCAACGTGCTCGACGCGCTGAAGCGGCTGCCCGGCACGACGAACGTGCAGATCTTCGGTGCGCACGATTACGCGATGCGCATATGGTTGAAGCCCGACCGGCTCGCGCAGCTTCGCCTGACGCCGGGCGACGTGATCGCCGCAGTCAACGAACAGAACGCGCAGTTCGCCGCGGGCAAGGTCGGACAGGCGCCGTCGCCTTCGAACCAGTCGCTCGTCTACACGATCACGACCAAGGGCCGCCTCACCGATGCCAACGAATTCTCGCAGATCATCGTCCGCGCGAATCCGGACGGGTCGACGGTGCGCCTCGGGGATGTCGCGCGCGTCGAGCTCGGGTCGAAGGACTACGAGTTCATCGGGCGCTTCAACGGCAAGGACGCGACGCTCGTCGGCATTTTCCTGTCGCCGGGCGCCAATGCGCTCGACGTCGCGAAGAGCGTGCGCGCCGAGGTCGCGACGCTCGCGACGCGCTTCCCGGAAGGCCTCTCGTACGCCGTCCCCTACGACACGACGCGCTTCGTCGAGGTGTCGATCCGCGAGGTCCTGAAGACGCTCGGCGAGGCGATGCTGCTCGTCTTCCTCGTCGTCTACCTGTTCCTGCAGAGCTGGCGCGCAGCGATCATTCCGTTCGCTGCCGTGCCGGTCTCGCTGATCGGCGCCTTCGCGGGCATTTATATGCTCGGCTACTCGATCAACACGCTGACGCTGTTCGCGATGGTGCTCGCGATCGGCATCGTCGTCGACGACGCGATCGTCGTGCTGGAGAACGTCGAGCGGCACATGCGCGAGGACCATCTGCCGGCGCGCGAGGCAGCATTGAAGGCCATGCGCGAAGTGACCGGTCCGATCATCGCGATCGTGCTGACGCTGACCGCGGTGTTCGTGCCGATCGCGTTCCTCGGCGGGCTGACCGGCGAGCTCTACCGCCAGTTTGCCGTGACGATCGCGATGTCGGTCGTGATTTCCGGCTTCGTCGCGCTGACGTTGTCGCCTGCCCTGTCGGCGCTGATCCTGAAGCCGCACCAGAGGCCGAACCGGTTCTTCCGCTGGTTCAACGACTGGTTCGCCCGCGTCACGGGGCGCTACAACGACGGCGTCATCTTTCTTCTGCGCCACGGCATCCTGAGCATGGTGCTGTTCCTTTCGATGGTTGCCGTCACCGCCTGGCTCTGGAGGACGACGCCGGGCAGCCTCGTGCCCGACGAGGACCAGGGCTTCTACATCAGCGCGGTCATCCTGCCCGACGGCGCGACGCTCGAGCGCACCGACAAGGTCGTGTCGGAGGTGTCGGCCGCGATCCGCTCGAATCCTGCCAACCAGGACATCGTCGCGTTCACCGGCTTCGATTTCATCGGCGGCGGCTTTCGCAACAACGCGGCGACGATCTTCGTCACGCAAAAACCGTGGGACCAGCGCAAGGTCACCGCACCGCAGCTCGTCGGCGAGCTGTTCGGCAAAACGGCGGGCATCAAGGAGGCGCTCGTGCTCGCGTTCAACCCGCCGCCGATCTTCGGCCTCGGGACCGCGGGCGGCTTCGAGTTCTACATCCAGAATCACGGCGAAGGCGGCGCCAAGCGGCTCGACGAGGTGAAGAATGCATTCCTCGCCAAGGCGAATTCGGACCCGGTGCTGGCCGGCGCGCAAACGCTGTGGCGCGCAACGGTGCCGCAGCTCAACGTCGACGTCGACCGCGAGAAGGCGAAGACGCTCGGCATTCCCATCTCCGACATCTTCGCCGCGCTATCCGCGACGCTGGGCAACTTCTACATCAATGATTTCAACAAGTACGGCCGCGCATGGCAGGTGCTGATGTCGGCGGAGCCCTCGTATCGGAACCGCCCGGACGACATCGGCGCCGTCTACGTGCGCTCGGCGAAGGGCGAGATGGTGCCGCTGTCGTCGCTGGTCACCGTCCGCTACACGTCGGGGCCCGACGCGCTCGATCGCTTCAACAACCTGCCTGCGGTGAAGATCATCGGCCAGGCCGCGCCCGGCTACAGCTCGGGACAGGCGATCGCCGAGATCGAGAAGATCGCCGGCGAGGTGCTGCCGTCCGACTTCAGCTACGACTGGGGAGGCACGTCGTACCAGGAGAAGAAATCGTCGGGTGCTGCGACGTTCTCGCTCGGCCTTGCCGTCATCATGGTGTTCCTGATCCTCGCCGCACAATACGAGCGGCTGTCGCTGCCGCTTTCGGTGCTGCTGGCGCTGCCCTTCGGGACGTTCGGCGCGCTCGCCGCGATCTGGTTGCGCGGGCTCACGAACGACGTTTACTTCCAGATCGGACTCGTGACGCTGCTCGGCCTCGCCGCCAAGAACGCGATCCTGATCGTCGAGTTCGCGGTCTTGAAGACGCATGAAGGCATGACGCCGTCGGCGGCCGCGATCGAAGCCGCACGCCTGCGATTCCGGCCGATCCTGATGACGTCGCTCGCCTTCATCCTCGGCGTGACGCCGCTTGCGCTGTCGACCGGCGCCGGCGCGGGCGCACGGCATTCGACCGGCACGGGCGTCATGGGCGGCATGCTCGCGGCGACCTTCCTCGCCGTGTTCTTCGTGCCGCTGTTCTATCGCGTGATCGCCGAGCGGCGGCTGATCGAGCGGCGCAGCCACGACGAGTTGCTGGGCGAGGTCAAGCATGCGCGCGCGGCAACGCACCACGTGCCGCATACGCCGGGCCATCCGCCGGTGCCGGCGCACGGAGATTAGGATGAGCCATTTTCCAGGCGCGCACCGGTCACTGCGCTTTGCATTGGCTGTCGCCGCGGTGTCCTTCGCGCTGGCAGCTTGCACGACGACGCCTACGGCGCCGCCGGCAGTCGAGCTTCCGCCACCGACGATCGACCATCTCGAGCTTTCGCACTGGTGGACCGAGTTCAACGAGCCGGCGCTCACCGCGCTGGTCGACGAAGCGCTGGCGAACAACCTCGATCTGCAGGCCGCCATCGCGCGCGTGGAGACCGCCCGCGCGCAAGTGACACTGGCGTCGGCTGCGCTGTATCCGAGCCTCAACCTCGGTGCGAACGCCGGGCGCAGCCGCGTGACGGAAGTCGGCACGAACCCGCTGCCGCCCGGCTTCGGCGCTACCGGCAACGACTTCCGGCTCGGCCTGCAGGCATCGTACGAGATCGACCTGTGGGGCAAGTACCGCACGGCGACCCGCGCGGCGCAAAACGACCTGCTCGCCACCGAGTACGCGCGCGAAAGCGTGCGCACCGTCGTCGCGGCAACCGTGGCGCAGACGTACTTCGGGCTGATGGCTGCCGACGCGCAACTGCAGCTTCTCAAGGACACGCTTGCGCTGCGCGAGCAGACCGTGGCATTGCAGACCGACCGCGCGCAGGCCGGCGTGATCGGCGAATACGACCTCGCGCAGGCGAAGGCGGAGCGGGACGCGGTCGTCGCCGACATCGCGACGGCGCAGCGCTCGGTCAGCCAGTTCGAGTCCGGGCTCGCCGTCCTCACCGGGCGCTCGCCGCGCGACGTGTTCGCCCCGCAGGTCGCCCGCGAAACCACGCTCGCGAAGCTTCTTGCCGTGCCAACGGTTCCCGCCGGTCTGCCGTCCGACGTGCTCGAGCGCCGTCCCGATGTGCGCGAGGTCGAGAAGGAGCTCGTGGCGGCGAGCCTGCGCATCGATCGCGCGCGCGCCGATTATTTTCCATCGGTCACGCTGACGGGCGAGCTTGGAACGGAATCGGGCGCCTTGCGCCATCTCGCAAGCGGTCCGGCGTTGATCTGGTCGCTGGGTGCCGGGCTCGTGCAGCCGCTCCTCAACCTGAAGGCGATCGAGGCAAACGTCGCGGCACAGCAGGCGCGGCGGCAGGAGCTCGTCGTCAATTATCGGCAGACGGTGCTCGCGGCGTTCAAGGATGTGCACGATGCGCTGGCGGCAAACGAATCGACGCGTGCAGCACTCGCCGCACAAATGACGAGAAGCGGCAACCTGCGGCAGGCATACGACCTGTCGGACCTGCGGTACAGGGCCGGCTATTCGCCCTATCTCGAGGTGCTCGATGCGCAACGGCAGCTGTTGCAGGCGCAGACGCTGTCGATCCTCGCCGCGCGCGATGTGCGCCTGACACTCGTCGATCTCGCGAAGGCGCTGGGCGGCGGATGGGATTACCAGAACGCGGTCGAGCCGGCGGCCGGCGATGCGTCTGCGCAGAAACCGGCCGCGTCGCGCGAAGAGCGTGCGCCGGGCACGGCGAACAATGGCGCGCTTACTGCAGCAGAGGCTTCTTCAAAAGCTCGCTACGATCGACCGACTGCACGGTGACGTTCCAGAGCTTGTCGTCACGAGCGAGCGTCAGCGGAACCTCGACACCGGCCGCACCGCGCTGCCACACGCTGCGATAGAAACCCGCGAGCCGCTCGACCGGCTCGTCGCCCACGGCGCGGACCAGGTCACCAAGCTCGACGCCCGCGCGCGCGGCAGGGCCGTCGTCGGCGAGGCCCTGCACGACGATGCCATCCTTCGTCTCGGTGGTGTAGATGCCGAGCCACGGCCGCGGCGCGCGATCGGCGCGCCCGGTGCGCAGCAGGTCGTCCTGGATCGGGTCGATCAGCTCGCTCGGCACGAACATGTTTCCCTTCACCGACTGATCGCCGTCGGCCTCCTGCACGAACAGCGAGCCGATGCCGACGAGGCGACCGCGTCCATCGAGCAGCGCGGCGCCGCTCCACTCGGGGTGTGCCGGCGTGGTGAAGAGCGCTTCATCGAGCAGGTATTCCCAATAGCCTGCGAACTCGCGGCGCGAGAACACCTTGGCGCGCAGTGCGTGCGCGCGTCCGCCGTGCCCGATCACGTAGACGTCGTCGTCGAGATCCGCCGAGGCAAGATCGACGCGCGGCAGCGGTGCCACGCCGAGCGAGCCGAGCGGCATCACGAGGCCGAGCCCCGTGACCTGGTCGTACGCGAGCGCATGTCCCGGCACGGCGTTGCCGCCATTCGTGGTGAGCCAGATCGAGTCGGCTTCGGTGATCAGGTAGCCGATGGTCAGCACGATGCCGTCGTCGCTGATGACGACGCCGTTGCCGGTGCGCTCGGTGCCGAGCACCGAAGCGGTGAACGCGTCCTCGACGACATCCACGCGCATGGCGACGACCGCGTTCAGCGCGTACGTCAAGTCGAAGCCGACGTCGTCGCTCTTCGGTTGCATCTCGGGGGGAAACGCCCAGTGCGTCGAATCGGCCATCACGAGTTGCCTGACGGGAGTGACGATATTGGCCATCTTACGCGAGTGATTCGTTGGGCATCGGCCTCGCGGTATCGTTCACCGGCGGTAGAATTCGCCGGTTCCGGCGCGGGAAGCCCATGGCTGACGTCGACGTTCTGATCGCGGGTGCGGGACCGACCGGCCTCGTGCTCGCGCTGTGGCTCGCGCAAAGCGGCGTGCGCATCCGCATCGTCGACAAGGCCGCCGAGCCGGGAACGACATCGCGCGCGCTCGTCGTTCACGCACGCACGCTCGAGTTCTACCGCCAGCTCGGCATCGCCAACGCCGTCGTCGATGCAGCGGTCCGTTTCGCGGCCGTGAATCTGTGGGTGGCCGGGAAGCAGGCTGCGCATGTCGATCTCGGTGCGCTCGGCGAAGGTGCGACCGCGTTTGCGTTCATGCTGATCTTTCCCCAGGATGAGCACGAGCGGTTGCTGATCGAGCGGCTTTCGGCCGCGGGCGTGCGCGTCGAGCGGCCTTGCGAATTGCGCGGATTCGACGAGCGCGTTGATCGCATCGTCGCGCATCTTGTGCACGGCGACGGTCGCGAGGAGCGATGCGAGGCGGCCTTCCTTGCCGGATGCGACGGCGCGCATTCGACCGTGCGCGAAAAGCTGCAGGCGGGCTTCCCCGGCGGCACCTACGCGCACGTTTTCTACGTGGCCGACGTGCAAGCGAGCGGGCCGGTGATGAATCACGAGCTGCACGTGGCGCTCGACGAGGCCGATCTGCTTGCGGTGTTTCCGATGAAGGGCGATGCGCGTGCGCGGCTCATCGGCACCGTCAAGGAAGGAGGGTCGGAAACGACCTTCCACCGCGGAGCGGTGCAGACGGCAAAGGCACCGGAAGTCGTCTCCGGCCCTCCTTCTGCGCTCGAGTGGCGCGACGTGAGCCACACGGTTCTGCAGCGGCTCGGCATCGACGTAACGCAGGTCAACTGGTTTTCGACGTATCACGTGCACCACCGCGTGGCTTCGCACTTTCGCAGCGGCCGCGCGTTCCTGCTCGGCGACGCTGCGCACATCCACAGTCCGGTGGGCGGGCAAGGCATGAACACGGGGATCGGCGACAGCGCGAATCTCGGCTGGAAGCTCGCGGCCGCGGCCGCATCGCGGATCGACGCGCGCGTGCTGGACACGTACGAGCCGGAACGGATCGCATTCGCGCGGCAACTGGTGGCGACGACCGATCGCGCGTTCCAGCTCGCGACCAGCGACGGCGCGATTGCCCGCTTCGTGCGCATTCGCGTGCTGCCCCGCGTGCTGCCGCAACTGCTGCGCCTGCGCGTCCTGCGCCGCTTCATGTTCCGCACGCTGTCGCAAACGGCGATCCGCTATCGCGAAAGCGCCCTGAGCCGCGGCAGCGCCGGATCGGTGCACGCGGGCGATCGCCTGCCATGGGTCGGCCACGCCGATGGAACGCAACGCGTCGCGGACAACTACGCAGCACTTTCATCGCTCGACTGGCAGGTGCACGTGTACGGGCAGGCGCCGGGCGGCGTCGAGCAGGCGTGCGAGCATAGGAGCGTAGCGCTGCATGCGTTTGCCTGGCAGGCGTCGATGCAGCGCGCCGGCCTTGCTCGCGACGCCGTTTATCTCGTGCGGCCGGACGGCTACGTCGCGTTCGCCGATGCGACGGGAGACGCGACGGCACTTGCGCGCTATCTCGACGATTGGCGGATCATGACGCGCGCGGCCGCCTGAATTTCATTCGACCGCAGCCGTACGGCGTGCAACGACTCGACGGCGCCGCTGCCCCAGGACGATCGGCGCTAAATCGATGGTGCCAGCCGGCTCACCACCTCCGCGCCCTCGCCGACGATTTCCCCGTACGTGAGCGTGCCGGACGCGACGCCGAGCAGCGCGTCGAGCGCGCGCTCGGCCGCGTCGTCGAATGTCATGCTGCCGTCGAGAACACCGGTTGCGGCAAAGTCGATCTGCTCGCGCAGGCGTGCGCAGGCGTCGGGATTCGCGCTCATCTTGAACGTCGGTGCGAGCGCGCTGCAGTAGCTGTTGCCGGCGCCGGTGGTGAACACCACCATCTGCGCGCCCGCGGCCACCATTGCCGTCATCGACTCGGGCGAAAAGTACGGCGTGTCCATCAGGTAGAGGCCCGATTGCGAAGGCCGCTCCGCTGCGCGCAGCACGCCCTGTATCGGCTGCTCGCCGCCCTTCGCGATCGCGCCGAGCGCCTTCTCCTCGATTGTCGTGAGGCCGCCGGTCCGGTTTTGCGGCCCCGGATTCTGCGCGCGGATGTCGCCGCCCGATTCGCGCACCGCATGCTCGCGCGCCATCACGGTGGCGATGATCCGCTGCGCGACGTCGGGCGTGGCCGCTCGACGCGCGAGAAGATGCTCGGTCCCCGTCCACTCGACCGTTTCGCTGAACACGGCGCGTCCGCCGGCGCCGACGATGCGCTCGGCGAGGCGCCCGGTCAGCGGATTGCAGACGAGCCCGGACGTCGCGTCGGAATGCCCGCACTCGACGGCGAGAAAAAGATCGGTGAGCGTCGACGATTCGCGACGCGCCTGCGACGCCTCGCGCACCAGTCGCGTGGCGATGCGCACGCCGCGATCGACGAGCGTGAGCGCATCCTCCTGCACGCCCGGCAGCGACAATCCGTCGACGGGCTTGCCCGATTCGCGCAGCGCGTCGACGTAGGACTCGGTGATCGCGTCGGCGGCCGATACGACGAGCACGGCCGCGACATTGGGATTGCGTGCAAGCCCGGCCAGCGTGTCGAAGTGCAGTTGCGCATCGTCGCCCACTTGCCCGCGCCCGAAGCCGGAAGTCACCGCCACGGTCCCGAGCACCAGATCGGCAATGCGCTGCGCGGCGGCCGACGTGAGGCCGGTCGGCGACAGCACGAGCACGTGATTGCGCACGCCGACGCTGCCGTCGCGTCGGCGATAGCCGGTGAATCGTTGCGAGTCGCTAGCCATGCTCGAAACCCCGCGATGCGCTGCGCGTCGCGGCCGATGCCGGAATGAACGCGTCGGGCGCGACGCCGGCAGCACCGACGTCCAGTGCGAGCACGTGTCCCGCCGCGGGCTCCGCCGCCAGGCGCGACGCGCTCAAGCCTCTCGACGCCGTCGTCACGAACAGCGTGCGGTAATCGGCCCCGCCGAACGCGCACGACGTCGGCTTGCTTACCGGCAGCCGCAGCACGCGATCGATGCGGCCCGACGGATCGAGACGCAGCAGGCAGCCGCCGTCGAAGATCGCCGACCACAGGAACCCGTCGCGGTCGACGCAGGCGCCGTCCGGCCCGCCGGGCAGCGCGGCGAGGTCGGCGAACACGCGGCGCCCGTGCAGCGAGCCGTCATCGCGATCGAAAGCGAACGCATCGATCACGCCGCGGCGCGTGTCGGCGACATACATCGTCGCGCCGTCGAGGCTCCATGCGATGCCGTTCGGCGTGAGCCAACCGTCGAGCACGCGCCTGCAACTCGTCCGCTCGAGCACATAGAGACTTCCCTCGGCGAGCGCCGAGTCGGGATTCATCGAGCCGCACCACAGTCGCCCGCGCGCATCGCACTTGCCGTCGTTCAATCGGTTGGCGTGCTTGTCCGGTTCCGGGTCGAAAAAGTAATCGAGCGCTCCGCGCGCGAGATCGAACGTCGCGAAGCCGGATCGCAGGCCCGCGATCAGCGTGCCGTCGGTGCACGGCGCGATGCAGCCGATATCTTCGGGCATCGGCCAGCGCGCCTCGTCGCCGCTCGCGACGTCGAGCGCATGGATCGCCGGCGTGTCGCGAAGATCGACGAAACAAAGCCGGCCGTCGCGTTCGTTCCACACGGGACTCTCGCCCAGCGCACAGCGACCGCGCCCCA
>DASSVX010000254.1:0-3299 GCA_035705655.1 Casimicrobiaceae bacterium | reverse complement strand
CTGCGGATCGATCTTGACGTGGAGGAGTGCCGGTCGCTTCGCCGCTAGCGCGCGCTCGAACGCAGGCGCGAATGCGTCCGTGGTGACCACCGTCTCGCCGTGCGCGCCGTACGCCCGTGCGAGTTGCGCGAAATCGGGATTGACGAGATCCGTTCCCACGACGCGTCCCGGATATTCGCGCTCCTGATGCATGCGGATCGTCCCGTACATGCCGTTATCGATGACGACGAAGACGATGGCAAGGCCGTACTGCACGGCCGTTGCCAGCTCCTGCCCGTTCATCAGGAAGCAACCGTCGCCGTTCCACGAGACGACCGCGCGCCCGGGATGGACGAGCTTCGCCGCGACGGCCGACGGCACGCCGTAGCCCATCGATCCCGAGTACGGTGCGAGCTGTCGCCGCTCACCGCCATAGCGGAAGAGCCTGTGCACCCACGCGGTGTAGTTGCCCGCGCCGTTGGTCAGCACCGCGTCGGCCGGCAGGCGTTCGTCGAGCCACTGCACGACCTGCCACAGGTCGACGTCGCCCGGCACCGGTCGCCGCGCACGCCATGCGTCGTAGTCGGCGTGCGCAGGCGTCGCCGCGTCGCGTTGCGCCACCGGCACGACGGCGCGCTCGTCGATCGCAGCGAGAAATGCGCCTGGCGTCGCGGCGATCGCGAGCGCCGGCTGGTAGACGCGGCCGAGCTCCGACGCGTCCGGATGCACGTGGACGAGCGTCTGCTTCGGCACCGGAACGTCGAGCAGCGTGTAGCCCGATGTCGTCATTTCGCCGAGCCGCTCGCCGATCACCAGCAGCACGTCGGCCTCGCGCACGCGCGTGGCGAGCTTCGGATTGATGCCGATGCCGACGTCGCCCGCATACAGCGGATGCGCGTTGTCGAACAGGTCCTGCCGACGGAACGCGCATGCGATCGGAAGCTGCGACGCTTCGGCAAAGCGCACGAGCGCGCCGCGCGCAGCATCGTCCCAGCGGCTGCCGCCGGCGATGACGAGCGGGCGGTGCGCATCGCGCAACATCGCCTCGACACGGCGAACGTCGTCGCGCGGTGCCGCCGCCGCGATCGCTTCGACGTACGGCGCATCGGCGACGTCGGCGTCGGCCGCGAGCATGTCTTCCGGAAGTGCCAGCACCACGGGGCCCGGACGTCCCGACATCGCGACGCGATACGCATGCGCGACGTATTCCGGGATGCGTTCGGCGCGATCGATCTGTGCCACCCACTTCGCGACGCTGCCGTACATGCGCCGGTAGTCGATCTCCTGGAACGCCTCGCGGTCGACCATGCCGGTGCCCACCTGACCGACGAATGCGATCAGCGGCGTCGAATCCTGCATCGCCGTATGGATGCCGACGGCGGCATTCGACGCGCCGGGACCCCGGGTCACGAACAGGACGCCCGGCCGGCCAGTCAGCTTGCCGTAGGCTTCGGCCATGTACGCCGCGCCGCCCTCGTGACGGCAGACGATGAAGCGCAGCCGACCGGCCGCGCCGTGCAGCGCGTCGAGCACCGCCAGATAGCTTTCGCCGGGCACGCCGAATGCGAGCGTCGCCCGCTGCGCCAACAGATTGGCAACGAGGATCTGTCCTCCGCTTCTGATGCCCATCGGTTCGTTACTCCTTCCATGGCGGCTCTCGACGCCGCGGCCGATTTTACGCGGGCACATCCTATAATCGCGGCGTTTCGTCTCCGGCGCACCCCGTGATCCCGCTCGATTCGCACCTGAACGACGCGCTCCTGTTTGCCGCGTATGCGCTCGCGCTCGTGCTGATCGCCGTGCTGCTGCGCTCGCCGCCGCGCAGGGCAATGCTCGGCATGCTCGCCGTGATTGCCATCGGCGTCCTCGGGCTTTGGGTGTACGAGGGGCGCGCGAGCGCGATGAAGACCGCCACGTCGTCGGTCATGGTGCGCGAAGCGGTGCTCGTGCTCATCGCATTCGGCGTGATCCAGATCACGGTACTGTTCATCTTCCAGACCGTGCTCGTGCGAAGGCGCCTTCCGCGCATCCTGAACGAGTTCGTCGTGGCCCTGTCGCTGATCGGCTACGCGATCTACCGGTTGAACGCGGTCGGCGTCAATCTCGCCGGACTGATCACGACGTCGGCCGTGGTTTCCGGCGCGCTCGCGTTCTCGGCGAAGGAGACGCTCGGCAACCTGTGGGGCGGCATCGCGATCCAGCTCGAGAAGACCTGCCGCATCGGCGACTGGGTGCGCATCGACACCGTCACCGGCCAGATCGTGAGCATTCGCTGGCGCTACATGGCGATAGCGACGATCAACAACGAGACGATCGTCATTCCCAACGGCAACGTGATGCAGCACCGGTTGACGGTCATCGGCCGCCGGGGCGAAGAGCGCACCCCGTGGCGGCGTTACGTTTCGTTCGACGTCGAGCTGCAGCATCCGCCGTCGCGCGTCATCGCCGAGGTCGAGCGCGAGCTCGCGCACGCGCAGATTCCATTCGTCTCGCAGCAGCCCCATCCATCGGTCGGCTGCATCGATTTCAAGGACAGCGGCATCGAATACGCGGTCGCCTACGACCTGATCGATACCGCGCAATACTGGACCGTCGATTCGCTCGTCCGTGTCCACGTGTACGCGGCATTGATGCGCCAGGGGCTGGACATTCCGTTTCCCCGGCGCATCATCGAAGTCCGCCAGGACGAGCGTGCGCAGGCGACGCAGCGTGAAGTCGACCACCGCGTCGCGGCGCTGGTCACGATCGACCTGTTCTCCTCGCTTACCGACGCCGAACGTGCCGCACTCGCGCAGAAGCTGATGACCTGCGCCTACGTGCGCGACGAGATCGTCTTCCGCGCGGGCGACGCGGCCGACTCGCTGTACCTGCTCGCGAAGGGACGGGTCGACATCGTGTCCGAGCCGGCCGACGGAAAACGCGCCAAGCTCGCGACGCTGGTTGCGCCTGCCTACTTTGGGGAAATGGGACTTCTGCTCGGGCAGCCCCGTTTCGCAACCGTGGTGGCCGTCGACGAGGCGATCTGCTATCGGCTGGACAAGGACGGCTTCGACGCGGTGATCCAGGCGCGGCCCGCGTTGGCCGAGCGGCTCGCGCAGGTGCTCGCCGAACGGCAGGCGGCGAACGACGCCACGCTGCAGGCGCTCGACGCGGAAGTGCTCGCGCAACGCGGCGCGAATCGCAAGAGTGACCTGCTGCGCAGGATCCAGCAGTTCTTCGGCCTTGCGCAATGATCGCGCAGGCCGGCGCGGCCGGCTGGTGGCCCGTGACGGGGGAATCGGTTGTGAACGTGCGTGACCCGTGACAGGCCACTAACGCCC
>DASSVX010000253.1:0-26459 GCA_035705655.1 Casimicrobiaceae bacterium | reverse complement strand
AGGCGGGCTTGACGCTGCGCGAGCGCACGCGCAACGTCCGCAATGCGTTCGAGGCGAACGAGCGCGTTGCCGGCCGCGCGGTCGCGATCGTCGACGACGTGATGACCACGGGCGCAACGCTTGCTGCAGCTGCCATCGCGGTGCGCAAGGCAGGCGCGATCCGCGTCGAGGCGTGGGTCGTCGCTCGAACCCCGCCGCCGTGAGGCCCGAACATGTTCGCCGTCGTACTCGTCCATCCCGAAATACCGCCGAACACCGGCAACGTGATTCGCCTCACCGCGAATGCCGGCGTCGGGCTGCATCTCGTCGAGCCGCTCGGGTTTCGCATGGACGACCGCGAGCTTCGCCGCGCCGGGCTCGACTACCGCGAGTATGCGAGCGTGCGCGTGCATCGCGATTTCGCCGCGTGCCGCGCGGCGCTCGATGCCGACGGGCCGCGGCGCTGGCTCGCGTTCACGACGCAGGCACGCCGTTCGTCCTACGACGTCGCGTACGCGCCCGGCGACGTCCTGACGTTCGGATGCGAGTCGCAAGGACTGCCCGCCGGCATCGTGGCGCAGTTCGCGGCCGACGCGCGCGTGCGCATCCCGATGCGGCCGCGCGTGCGAAGCCTCAATCTGTCGAACGCGGTCGCCGTGGCCGTGTACGAGGCGTGGCGGCAGAACGGCTTCAAATAGGGTCAGAGACGACTTTCGGCGAGCGTCACCGCTCGCCGATCCTGTTTTCCGAAAGTCGTCTCTGACCCTACTTCGGTGTGTCGTCCTGCTTCATCGACAGCGCGCTCATCAGAAAGCGCAGCTCGTAATCACGGTCGATCACGCGCTGCTGCTGCGTCTTGCCCGTGCCGTGTCCGCTGTCGAAGTCCATGTACAGCAGGAACGGCGACACCTGCCCCGGATGGTTCTGCACCTCGGCGACGAATTTCTTCGCGTGCAGCGGGTCGACGCGCGAATCGTATTCGCCTGCCACCACGAGCGTCTGCGGCAGGTTCACGCCGGCGCGCACGTTCTGGTACGGCGAATAGCGGAGGATCCAGCGAAAATCGGCGTCCTTGTCCGGGTCGCCATACTCGGGAATCCAGTAGCGCGCGATCAGGAATCTGTGATAGCGAACCATGTCGAGCAGCGGCACCTGGCAGATCGCCGCCGCAAACAGGTCGGGCCGCTGCGTGATCACCGCGCCGACGGTCAGGCCACCGTTGCTGCCTCCCTCGAGTGCCAACTTCGCGGGCTTCGTGTAGCCCTCGTGCACCAGCCATTCGGCGACCGCGATCGTGTCGTCGAACGTGTTCTGCTTGTTCGCGAGCATCGCCTGCTCGTGCCACTTCTCGCCGTATTCGCTGCCGCCGCGCACGCCGGCATCGACGAAGATGCCGCCGCGGTTGACGAACGACGCGTAGCTGCCGAGGTAGAACGGCTCGACGGCATTGTCGAAGCCGCCGTAGACGTGCAGCAGCGTGGGATTGACGCCGTTTTTTGCCATGTCCTTCCGGTGCACGACGAATACGGGGATGCGCGCGCCGTCGCGAGCGGAAACGTACACGCGTTCCGCGGCGACCTGCGACAGGTCCAGCGGCGGGTCGTCCTGCCACACGAGGGCCCACGCGAGCGTCTTGCCGTCGAGGCCGTAAAGCGTGGACGGCGCCGTGTACGACGCGAGCGTCGCGTACGCCCGGTCGGCGTCGAGGTCGTACGCAATGCCCGAGACATTGCCGAACTCGGGGAGCGGAAGCTCGCGCAGGCGCTTGCCGGCGTGGTCGTACACGTCGAGCCTCGAGAGCACGTCCTCGCGCAGCGTCGCGACGATGACGTCGCTCGTGACCGTCGCGTCGGCGAGCACGTTCGCCTGCTCGGCGATGAGCGTCGACCAGTCGCCGGATTGCGGCTTCGCGTAGCTCGCCGCCATGAGCTTCCAGTTGGGCGCATGGTCGTTGGTGCGGAAATACATCCGGTCGCGACGGAAGATCGCCTCGGCGCGAAACTGCCGGCTCGAGTAGATCGTCCGCGGCTCGGCGTCCGAGCCGATCGGCCGGATGCGGAGGGTGTTCGACCAGAAGTCGCCGTTCTCGAAGACGGTGACGTCCGCATCCTCGGGCTCGTACACCGAGCAGTAATTCTTTGCGTCGTCGACCTTCATCAGCAGCACGTCGTCCCGGCGATCGCCGCCGAGCCGATGGCGCAAGCACCGCATCGGCTCCTGCTTCGCGTCGGACTCCGCGGTGCGCGGCGTGATGAACGCGAACCGCTCGTCGCGCGCCCAGCCGAAGCTGTCGAGACCGCTGATCGCGGGGCCGGTCTGTGCACCGGTCGTGCTGTCGATGATCCGGTAGTCCTTGCGCTCGGTGCCCTGCGCATAGACGCCGACGGCGAGCTTCGTCGCGTCGCGGTTGGGCACGACGTCGCCGATCTTCGTCCTGCCCGACGGATCGAGCGCAACGGGATCGAACAGCAGCACGTCGCGTCCATCGATGCGTGTGTAGAGCTTCGCCTGCGGCTCGCCGCGCCGGGTGCGCTGGAAGAACTGGCGCCCGTGCTTGACGAGCGGCGGATCGGTGCGATCGCGGTCGAAGTACTTCGCGAGCTCGTCCTCCATGCCCGGCACCGGCGGTGCGTTGCGATCGAGATATTGCACGCTCGCCGCGTGCTGCGCGCGTGTCCACGCGGCAACTTCCGGGTCCTTGCCGTTCTCGAGCCAGCGGTAGCGATCGGTCAGCGTCGTGCCGTGCAGCACGTCGACCATCGGTCGCGCGGGCGTCTCGGGTGCAAAAAACGCAGGCGAAGCGGCGCCTGCCGCACCGGCCGAGATTGCAAGGGTCATCGCAAAGCCCAGCGCGACGCGCATCGGGACCTTCCTTTCGTGGCGAACGCAGTCATTCCCCGCGTGGCTCGCGCGCAAGCAACGCCGTCACGGCGTCGCGCGGCGCGACGTGTCCATAAAGCACGCGATGCACGGCGTCGACGATCGGCATGTCGACGCCATGATGCAGTGCAAGCTCGCGCGCGGCACGCGTTGCGGCAACGCCTTCCGCGACATGGTGAAGCTCCGCGAGGATTTCCGCGAGCGGCTGGCCGCGCGACAACGCAAGCCCGACGCGGCGATTGCGCGACAGGTTGCCGGTGCACGTGAGGACGAGGTCGCCGAGGCCCGCGAGCCCGGTCAGCGTCTGCGGACGCCCGCCGAGTGCTGCCGACAGCCGCCCCGCCTCGGCGAGCCCGCGCGTGATCAACGCCGCGCGCGCGTTGTCGCCGAAGCCGAGGCCATCGCTCGCGCCGGCGGCAATCGCGAGCACGTTCTTGACCGCGCCGCCGACTTCGACACCGGTCACGTCATCGCTTGGATACGCGCGCATCGTTTCGCCGCGCAGCAGTTGCGCGACGTCGTCGGTCAGCCGCGCCGTGTTGGTTGCAACCACGACGGCACTCGGCAGTCCCTGGGCGACTTCGGTCGCGAACGTCGGTCCCGACACGACACCGACCGGGTGCGGCCAGCGCGACGCAAGCATGCGGTGCGGCAACGTCCACCCGCCCGGCTCGGCTGCGGCGACGAAGCCCTTCGCGAGCGAGACGAGCGGTGCATGCACGCCCGCATCCGCGAGTGCGCCGGCAAGCGGCGCAAGGGCTGCGACCGGCGTGGCCGCGAACAGGACGTCGGCACGAATGCCCGCGAGATCGGACACGACCGCGAGCGCATCCGGCAGGCGAACACCGCGCAGATAGCGGCGATTCTCGCGCGCGGCGTGCACGGCGAGCGCCTGCGCGGGGTCGCGCATGTACAGCGTGACGCGCGATGGTGCATGCGTCCGTGCCGCGAGGTGGACGGCAAACGCCGTTCCCCAAGCGCCGCCGCCCAGCACCGCGACGTTCGCGCTCATTGGGAAGGCCATGCGGTCAGAGGCCGAAGACCTGCGCGAGCCTCGCGTAGCCGGTTTGTCCGTCGCGGTGGCGCACCTTGACCCATCCGGGCGTCGCCGTCGCCGCCGGCGATGCCGCGGGCTCGGCGAGTTCGAGCAGAACGTCGGGCTCGGCGCGAAACACCACCGCTGCCTTGTCGTCGGGCGCCGCGCGCACGTCGGCCCCGGGGGCACGCACGATCAGCATCCGCTTGTCGGCGAGCGACTTGCTCGGCATCCAGCCGATCGTCCCCGACGCATCGCGGACCTTCGTCCAGCCTTCGACGCTCACCAGCGATTCGACGGGAACGTCGCGCCCGTACACGAAGAGCGGCTTCGCGCGTGCCGACGGCGCATCGTAGAGAACGGTCGACGCGTCGCGCGTAGATCGGAAATCGGCCGCGCTCGCAACGCCGGCCAGCAGCGGCAGCGCGATGGCAAGCGCGCGCGCCGCGATGTACGGAACGCCGGTACGGATCAATTCGCGGTAGCGGGCGCGCCGGCCGCCGCCTGCGCGAGTTGCTGCTGGTAGAGCGCGTCGAAATTGATCGGGGCAAGATGCACCGGCGGGAAGCCCGCATGGATCGTGGCGCTCGCCACGGTCTCGCGGGCGTACGGGAACAGGACCGCGGGACAGTGGATCGCCAGCACCGGCTGCAGCTGATTGGCCGGCACGCCGCGAATGGCGAAAAGGCCCGCCTGCGCCGCCTCGACCAGGAACACCGTCTTGTCGCCCGAGCGCGCGGTGACGGTGATCGTCAGCACGCATTCGTAGGTATCCTGCGCCACCTGCTCGGCACGGGTGCGAAGGCCGATCTCGATCTGCGGCGCCTCGGTCATCTGGAACGACTGCGGCGCGCCGGGATTCTCCAGCGACAGGTCCTTGACGTAGATCTTCTCGATCGAGAACTGCGCGCTGACGCCAGCGGGCGCGGCTGCGGGTTGCGAATCCGCGTTCGTGGCGGGCGAGTCGGCCATGCTCGAATGCTCCGAAAGGAAAAGCGGGCGATTCTACGCTACGAAGCGTGCGCGATCAGGCGGCTTCGCCGCCAAGAAGCCCGTTGAGCCGCCCCGCGCGATCGAGCGCCGCGAGCTCGTCGTAGCCGCCGACATGGTGGTCGCCGATGTAGATTTGCGGAACGGTCCGCCGTCCGGTGCGCTCGATCATCGCCATGCGCGCCTCGGGCTGCTCGTCGACGCGAATCATCGCGATGCCGGTGACACCCTTCGTCTCGAGCAGCCGCTCGGCGCGGCGGCAGTAGCCGCAATAGGCGCTGGTGTACATCGTCACTTGCGGCCTCATCGTCTGCGTCCGATTTTCATTTCGAAAGCGGCAGCCCGGCGTCCTTCCACGCACGAAAGCCGCCGCGAAGCGACTGAACGTGCGTGAAGCCGAGGCGCGTCAGCGCTGCGACCGCGGCGCCTGCACGCGCGCCGCGATCGCAATAGACGATCACGGGACGCGCCGCATGCTTCGCGATCTCGCCGCCGCGATCCTTGAGCTGGGACAACGGGATATGGGTGGCGTTCGGCAGCTTTCCGCCGGCGAGCTCGTTCGCCTCGCGCACGTCGAGCACCAGCGGCTGCTCCTTGTTGAGCAGCCTCGTCGCGTCGAGCGTGCTGATCTCGCGCCCCGGCGCAAGGCGCCGCTGCACGAGCGGCCACAGCAACAGCGCGCCGGAGATCACGAAAACCAGCACGAGCGGCCAGTTCCTGATCACGAACCCTTCGATGATGGGCAACAGAACGAGGCTCCCGCGGACAAAGTCTAAAATGATAGCTTACGGTGCGTCACGATCCCGGCGCGCCGCACCAATGCGTCACCCGATGGACGTCAAGGTCCCGCCCTCCCCTTCCGCTGTCGTCGAACCGCAACCGGCGCTGCGTGCAGTGCATCGCGTCGTGCTGCTGATCCTCGACGGCTTCGGCTGTCGCGCCGACGCGCCCGATAATGCAATCGCGCGCGCCGACGCGCCGAATTGGCGGCAGTTGCTTGCGACGTGCCCGCACACGACGATCGACGCGTCCGAGCTGCGCGTCGGTCTTCCGGAAGGCCAGATGGGCAACTCCGAGGTCGGCCATCTCAATATCGGCGCCGGCCGCATCGTCTACCAGGACTTCACCCGCATCGACGTCGCGATCCGCGACGGACAATTCGCGCGCAATCCGGTTCTCGCCGACGCGGTCGAAACGGCGCGCGCGGGCGGTGCGACACTGCACGTCCTCGGCCTGCTGTCCCCCGGCGGCGTGCACAGCCACGAACGTCAGATCCAGGCGATGGTGGAGATGGCGGCAACCGGCGGTGCCCCGCGCATCGCCGTGCACGCGTTTCTCGACGGCCGCGACACGCCACCGCGCAGCGCGGGCGCATCGCTCGACGCGATGGAGCACGTGTGCAGGCGCCATCCGCATGCGCGCATCGCGTCGATCTGCGGGCGCTACTACGCGATGGACCGCGACAAGCGCTGGGAGCGCGTCGCCCCGGCCTATGCGCTCGTCGCCGACGGCCGGGCGGCGCACGTCGCGGAAAGCGCCCGGGCGGCGCTCGAGGCGGCGTACGCGCGCGGCGAAAGCGACGAGTTCGTGCAGGCCACGGCGATCGGCGATGCGCAGGGACGCACGACGCGCATGGACGACGGCGACGTCGCCGTGTTCATGAACTTCCGCGCCGACCGTGCCCGCGAATTGACGCGCGCGCTGACCGATCCCGGCTTCGACGCGTTCGACCGGCCGCGCGTCCCGAAGCTGTCGCGCTTCGTCTGCCTCACGAACTACGGCGACGATTTCGCGGGCCTGCCCGTTGCGTTCGCGCCGCAGGTGATCGAGAACAGCTTCGGCGAGTACCTCGCGCGGTTGCATCTTGCCCAGTTGCGCATCGCGGAGACCGAGAAGTACGCGCACGTGACGTATTTCTTCAACGGGGGCAGCGAGGCGGTGTATCCGGGCGAGGATCGCGTCCTCGTTGCGTCGCCGAGGGTCGCCACCTACGACCAGAAGCCCGAGATGAGCGCGCCCGAAGTGACCGACCGGCTCGTCGAGGCGATCGAGGGCGAGCGCTACGACGCGATCATCTGCAATTACGCGAACGCCGACATGGTCGGACACACGGGGAACTTCGAGGCGGCGAAGCGGGCGATCGAAACGCTCGACGCCTGCATCGGGCGCGTGGTCGACGCGGCGCGTGCGCACGGGACCGACGTCATCATCACGTCGGACCACGGGAACGCCGAACGGATGCACGACGAGACCACCGGCCAGGCGCACACGGCACACACGCGAAACCTCGTGCCGTTCGTCTACGTCGGACGCCCGGCGAGCATGATGAGCGACGGCGGCGCGCTGCAGGACGTCGCGCCGACGCTCCTCGCCGTGATGGGGCTGCCGAAGCCGCCGCAGATGACCGGGCATTCGCTGCTGCGCTTCTGAACTATAATTCCGCCGCCCGCGGAACTTCAGCCGGACGCGAAGGACCAAGCCGACGCGCTCGTCCACGAGATCACCGGGACGTAGCGCCGCCTAGCGCCGAGCGGTCATCCACCGATCGGCTCCCGACCGCCGGCCGGCTCCCAAGAACAGCAAAAACACGCCCGTGGACGACAGTGGCAGCTGCACTGGCGCCGCGGCGCGTGTGCCCGGCGGGCGCGGTTGCGTTTGCGGACGGGTGCAGGCGTATACTTTTTGCTGGATGAAATTCCGGGCTTTTTCGAGGCGTCGAGCCTCGGCGAGCGGCGGGCCGACAAGGATGAAACAGAGGCAGCGATGCGCGAACGCATGAAGAAGGCAGGCTGGATTGGCATGGGTGCAGTTCTCGGGTTGCTGTTGAGCCTGAACCTTTCGGTGTTCGCGCAGCGCGAAACGCGGCTGCCGATCCCGTACGAGGACCTGCAGTTGCTCTCGGCCGTGTTCGGGAAGATCAAGTCCGACTACGTCGAGCCGGTGTCGGACGACAAGCTGATCAAGGAAGCGATCAACGGGATGGTCCACGGGCTCGACCCGCATTCGGACTTTCTCGACGCCGAGGCCTTCCATGAGCTGCAGGTCGACACGCAGGGCAAGTTCGGCGGCCTCGGCATCGAGGTCGGCGTCGAGGACGGCGTGATCCGCGTCGTTTCGCCGATCGAGGACACGCCCGCGTTCAAGGCCGGCATCAAGTCGGGCGACCTGATCGTCAAGATCGACGACACGGCCACGCGCGGCATGCCGCTGTCCAAGGCGGTCGAGAAGATGCGCGGCGCGCCCGGCACGCCGGTGCTTCTGACCGTCGTGCGCAAGGATGTCGACACGCCGCTGACGTTCACGATCCTGCGCCAGGAAATCAACGTCAAGAGCGTGCGCGCGAAGATGCTCGAGCCGGGCTACGGCTTCATCCGCGTGCGCAAGTTCCAGGAGGACACGGGCAGCGATCTCGCCAAGGCGATCAAGGACCTGTACGCGAAGGGCCCGCTCAAGGGACTCGTGCTCGATCTTCGCAGCGATCCGGGCGGCCTGCTGAACCAGGCGGTGGCGGTGTCGTCGGCGTTCCTGCCGAAGGACGCGCTGGTCGTCTACACCGACGGCCGCACGCCCGATGCGCACATGCGCCTCACCGCGAATCGCGAAAACTACGTTCGGCGCGGCGATGATTACCTGCGCGACCTGCCGGCCGGCATCAAGACCGTCCCCATGGTCGTCATCGTCGACGGCGGAACGGCATCGGCGTCGGAGATCGTCGCGGGCGCGCTGCAGGATCACAAGCGCGCCGTCGTGCTCGGCGCGCAGACGTTCGGCAAGGGCTCGGTGCAGACGATCCTGCCTCTCGGCAACAACACCGGGCTCAAGCTCACCACGGCGCGCTACTACACGCCGGCCGGCCGCTCGATCCAGGCGAAGGGCATCGTGCCCGACTTCCTCGTCGATGATGGCCGCGACTCGCCGAATCGCATCCGCGAGGCGAACCTCGAGCATCACCTCGACGTGCCGGGCGACGTCAGCACGACGGGCAAGCCGGGCGCCAAGGATGCGGCCGCTGCGATACCGGAAGTGAAGCCGGTACCGGCGACCGGTGGCAAGATCGACGCGCTGCCGCCGCGGCTCGACTTCGGATCGGACGACGACTTCCAGTTGAAGCAGGCCGTCAATCATCTGAAGGGCCTGCCGGTGATCGACTCGGTGAAGCTGCAGTCGGCGGCTGCCAAGTAACGGAAGTCGGTAACAGGTCACAGACGCCGCCGGCCTTTGCGCCGGCGGCGCCGTTTCTGTCGCTTGCAACGCGTTACGTGACAGGAGGCACTGGCGCGGCCTGATACTGTTGCCTGTCTCCTGTCACCTGTTACCTGTCGTGGACGACCAGCAACTCCTCCGCTATAGCCGGCACATCCTGCTCGACGAGCTCGGACCGGATGCGCAAGACAAATTCGCGGCGGCGCACGCGCTCGTGATCGGTATCGGCGGTCTCGGCGCGCCGGTCGCGCAGTTCCTCGCGGCCGCCGGCGTCGGCACGATGACGCTCTGTGACGCCGACCAGGTCGATCTCACGAACCTGCAGCGGCAGATTCTCTATGCGACGGCGGACATCGGGCAGCAGAAAGTGGCGGCGGCGGCCAGCCGCCTCGCCGCGATCAACCCGACCGTCGAGCTGCGCCCGATCGCTGCGCGCGTGGGAGGCGATGCGCTGGCGGCCCTCGTCGCCAAAGCCGACGTCGTCGTCGATTGCTGCGACAATTTCGCGACGCGTCACGACGTGAATCGCGCGTGCGTTGCGGCGCGCAAACCCCTGGTGTCAGGGGCGGCGATTCGTTTCGACGGGCAGGTCGCGGTCTTCGACGCACGCGACGTCTCGAGTCCCTGCTACCACTGCCTGTTCGGGGAGGGCGACGAGCTCGAGGAAACGCGCTGCGCGACGATGGGCGTATTCGCGCCGGTCGTCGGCATCGTCGGCGCGACGCAGGCCGCCGAGGCACTCAAGCTGCTTGCCGGCATCGGCGAATCGCTGGCCGGACGACTGCTGCTCCTCGACGCGCTGACAATGCAGTGGCGCGAACTGCGGGTGCCGCGCGACCCCGGTTGCCCGGTGTGCGGCCGCCTGACGGGATCGGAGACGATTCAGCGATAAGTCGTCTCTGACCCCACTTATCGTTTCGCAATGAGCCGCTCGCACGCGCCCACTTCGCCGTCGCGCGCCTGCGCCGCCGCCCAGGCGCCGAACTGCTCGACGCCGCGCGAGCGGGTTGCAGCACTCGGCGATTCGAGCGCCGTCGTGAAATCGGGCTGCGCCTGCGCGCAGCGTGCCGTCGCGGCGATGATCCGCGCATGGCTCGAGCGCATGGCCGCACGCGCCGTGCCTTCGGCAACGTTCGCTTCGGCGATGCTCGCGCCCGAGCGGCGCAGCGCAAAGGTGGCGCCCCGCTGCATCATCGCCAAGCCGAGCTTCGCGCAGGCCGCCTGCATGCGGTCGGTGCGGCCGTGCGTTTCGATGCAGAGCCCGTGCAGCGACGGCGCCCACGCGAGATCGCGCGCGGACGCATAGTTCGCCGCCGCCTCCGCTTTCGCCGCGGGGTCGATCGCGAGGGATAGCGGACGCAGGTAGTTCCACCAGGCCAGTGCGCCGAGCGACCAGTAATCGTCGAAGCGGGGCGCGCTCGCCGCCTCTTCGACGTAGCTCGCCGCCGAATCGAATTCGCCGCGTTGTCGCGCGCGGTCGGCAAGCAGCACGGCCGGTACGCCGTTGCCGGTATCGCGGCGCGCCCAGTCGGCCAGCCGGTCGACGGCTTCGCATGCTGCAAGATGCGGCTGCACGCGCACGAGACATGCGGTGGCGAGCGAGGCCTGGTAGAGCCGCTCCTGCGGCGCCGACGTCCGCGCGGCGGCGTAGTGACGAACCTGCGATGCGATATCCGTGGTGTCGAGCTCGCCCGCGAGCCATGCGGCGGGCGGCATGTCGGCCGTCAGCAGGCGCAACCGCAAATCGGCATCGAGCTCGTTCAGCGCCGCCTGCCAGCGCGACGGCGGCGGTTCGTTCACGCGCGCCTCGGCACCCTGCGCGGACTGACCGAGCGTGCCGGGCGGTGGCGACGGCAGCGGCGGTTGCGCGACCGGGGGACCGACCGGCGTCACCTGGCGCGGCGCGGGCAGCGGCGGCGGCATCGGCAACGGCTGGGCGAGCGCGATCGACGCGGCGATCGCGGTGGCGATCGCAGTGGCAAGCGGACGGACGGCGCCGAGCGCGCGCCCGACGTGGGAGGTCACATTCATCCGAACAGGAATTTGCGTTGCAGCGGCCAGCCGTCCTGGGGTGAACGTTTGAATCCGGATTTGGCAAACAGTTGCCAGCGGCCGACGACATAGGCCATCAGCACCGCGGCGTCCGCGTTCGCATCGCCATGCCAGCCGTTGGCCGCCTGGGCGATGCGCAGCGCCTGGCGCAGCGTCGCCTCGAGCTTGTCGGTGAGCTGGTTGATGCGCACCTGCAGACGCTCGTCCTCGTTGACTAGCGCGTCGCCGATCAGCACGCGTGTCATCCCCTGGTTCTTCTCGGCGAAACGAAGCAGCATCACGACCATCTGCTCGGCCTGCGCGGCCCCGTCCTCGGATTCGGACTGTATTTTGTTGACGAGCGAGAACACCGTCGACTCGATGAACTCGATCAGGCCCTCGAACATCTGCGCCTTGCTCGCGAAGTGGCGGTACAGCGCCGCTTCGGAAACATCGAGCCGCGCCGCGAGCGCGGCGGTCGTGACCTTCTCGCCACGCGGGGCTTCGAGCATCGTCGCGAGCGTCTGCAGGATCTGCAGGCGCCGCTCGCCGGGCTTCGGCGCCGTGCGTCGCGGTGCGTCCATCACGATGTCCCGCCCGCCGGCGCGTCGTCGGCGCGGATCATCGTGCCGACACCCTCGTTGGTCAGCACCTCGAGCAGCAGCGCATGATCGACGCGCCCGTCGATGATGTGCGAGCTCTTGACGCCGTTTCTCACCGCGTCGAGCGCCGAGCCGATCTTGGGCAGCATGCCGCCGTGAATCGTCCCGTCGGCGAAGAGCGCGTCGATTTCGCTCGCCGTGAGCCCGGTCAGAAGCCTGCCGCCGCGGTCGAGCACGCCGACCGTGTTCGTCATGAGCACGAGTTTTTCCGCCCGCAGCGTTTCGGCGAGCTTGCCGGCGACGAGATCGGCGTTGATGTTGTACGCCTCGCCCTCGGCCCCGACGCCGATCGGCGCGATCACCGGAATGAAGTCGCGTGAATCGAGCAGGCTGATGAGCTCGGCGTCGATGCGCTCGATTTCCCCGACGAGGCCGATGTCGATGAGCTGCCCGGGGTCGGTTTCGCTTCTCAGCAGCAGCTTGCGCGCGCGGATGAACGCGCCGTCCTGCCCGGTGAGACCCACGGCCTTGCCACCCTGCTGGTTGATGAGCCCGACGATTTCCTGATTGAGCTCGCCCAGCACCATCTCGACGACGTTCATCACCTTCTCGTCGGTCACGCGCATGCCCTGGCGGAATTCGCTGCGGATTCCCATGCGAGCCAGGAGATCGCCGATCTGCGGGCCGCCGCCGTGGACGATCACCGGATTCATCCCGACGAGCTTCAGCATCACGACATCGCGCGCGAAGCCCGCCTTGAGATGCGCCTCGGTCATCGCGTTGCCGCCGTACTTGACGACGATCGTGCGGTCGTGAAAGCGCCGGATGTACGGCAACGCCTCGGCCAGGAGCTGCGCCTTGACGGCGGCGTTGACGGCATCGATGGGCATCGGAGGATCGGCGGCGGCGAAGTGCGGGGGATTGTAACCCGAATGCCCGAGATCGGCCCGCAGCGCGCGGTGTGGCACGAGTGAGCGCTGACAAGTCCCGCGCCGCGTTGGCGGCGATTTGCTATTGTTGCCGCCCATGTCGAGCTACCTGCCGGACGCCGTCCCGCTGTCCGAGATCCGCCGCGCGCTCGTCACCAAGCTGCGCCACCACGGCGACGTGCTGCTTGCCTCCCCGGTGTTCACCACGCTCGCGCGTGCGGCGCCGCATGTCGAGATCGACGCGCTCGTCTACGCCGAGACGGTGCCGATGCTCGCGAATCACCCGGCGATCGCGCAAATCCACGCGATCGACCGTGACGCAAAGCGCCGCGGTGTGCTGGCGCAGGCGCGCGCCGAGCAGAAGCTGCTGCGTGCGCTTCGCGCCCGGCGCTACGACCTGCTCGTCCACCTGACCGAGCATCCGCGCGGCCTCGTGCTCGCGCATCTTCTGCGCCCTCGCTACGCGGTGACGCGCGAGCGCGCCGGCGGCGCGCGCCTGTGGCGCACGCGCTTCACGCATTTCTACCGGCTGCCGCGGCAGACGCCGCGCCACGCGGTGGAGGCGAATCTGGACGCGCTGCGCCGGATCGGCGTCTATCCTGCGCAGGCGGACAAGAAGCTCGTCCTCGTGCCCGGCGAACGTGCCCACGCGCGCGCCGAGGCGCTGCTGCGCGAGCATGCGCTCGCGCCGCGTGCGTTCGTGCATGCGCATCCCGGATCGCGCTGGTTCTTCAAGTGCTGGCCCGCCGCAAGCACGGCGGCGCTCTTCGAGCGCATCGCCGGCGACGGGCACCGGATCGCGGTGACCGCCGCGCCCGATCCGCGCGAGCGCGCGCTGGTGGATGCGATCGTTGCGGCACTCTCCCCCGCGGCGCGGGCGCGGCTCATCGACCTCGGCGGACAGCTTGCGCTGCCCGAGCTCGCCGCGCTCACGTCGCACGCACGCGCGTTCGTCGGCGTCGATTCGGCGCCGATGCACATTGCCGCAGCGATGCAGACGCCCACGCTCGCGCTGTTCGGCCCTTCCGGCGAATTCGAGTGGGGGCCGTGGATGGTCGAGCAGCGCGTGGTCGTGTCGCACGCGCATCCGTGCCGCCCCTGCGGCATCGACGGCTGCGGTGGCGGCAAGGTGTCCGAGTGCCTGACGGCGCTGCCGGTCGATCACGTGCACCAGCAGTTCCGCGCGCTCGTGGCCGCCACGGCTGCGCGGGCTCTCTGAAGTGCGGCTCGCGATCGTCCGCCAGCGCTACACGCCGTTCGGCGGGGCCGAGCGCTTCGTCGAGCGCGCGCTGCACGCCCTCGCGCAGCGCGGCGTCGAGCTCACGTTGCTGACGCGGCGATGGCCCGGCGGCGCGCAACGCCTGTTCACGCCGGTCATCGTCAATCCGCCTTACGTCGGCCGCCTGTGGCGCGATCGCGGTTTCGCCCGCGCCGTTCGCGCCACGCTGGCCGCCTCGGGTGCGACGCTCGTGCAGTCGCACGAGCGCATCGACTGCTGCGACATCTACCGCGCGGGCGACGGGCTGCATTCGGTGTGGCTCGACGAGCGCCTGGCCGGCGCGGGCGCGCTGGAACGAATTCGGGTGCGCGCGAGCCCTTACCATCGCTACGTGCTCGACGCCGAGCGGCGTCTGTTTGCAAGCGAGCGGCTGCAGCGCGTGATCTGCATTTCCCGGATGGTCCAGGGCGACATCCGCGAGCGCTTCGGACTCGCGATCGAGCGCCTGCCGGTCATCTACAACGCGATCGACGGCGACGAGTTCAACCCGCGGCTCGCGGAAGGGCGCGCCGCGACGCGGGCGACGTTGCGCATCGGCGTCGACCGGGTGGTCTTCCTGCTCGTCGGTTCCGGATACGAACGCAAGGGCGTGGGACGAGCGCTCGAAGCGCTTGCCGGCGTGCCCGCACCGGCGCACCTCGTCGTCGTCGGTCACGACCGCAACCCGGCGCGCTATGTCGCGCTCGCGCGCCGGCTTGGCGTCGCCGGACGCGTGACCTTCGCGGGACCGCAGGCGGACCCCAGGCCGTACTACGGCGCGTCGGACGTGTTCGTGCTGCCGACGCTCTACGATCCGCTGTCGAACGCGGTGCTCGAGGCGCTCGCCTGCGGATTGCCGGTGATCACGAGCACGCGCTGCGGGGCAGGGGAACTCGTCGCCCTCCACGGCGCCGGCGTAATCTGCGGGGCGCGCGACATCGCGGCGCTTGGCGGCGCGATGCGCGACCTCTGCGCGCCCGCCGTGCGCGAGCGCATGGCGGCCACTGCGCGCGACGCCGTTGCGGGCCTCACGCCCGCCGCGATGGCCGCTCGTCTCGTCGATCTCTACGCATCGCTGCTCGATCCGGCTGCCGGCCCGGGGGACGCCCACGCCGCTGCGCTATACTGAACCCGACTGCGGATTACCCGACCCGCCGGTCCTTCGCCTTCTCTTGCAGCCTTCGCATCGCCTGCACGTTCCTGCCGCCACCGGCGCCTCGTAGCGTGGCGCCCGCACACCGGATCCTCGTTCGATGAAGGGTACGGTCCTCTACGTCCGCCTGCTGCATTACGTCCGGCCGTACCGCTGGGTCTTCGGGGTCACCGTCCTCGGCATGATCGCCGTGGCGGTGGGCGACCTGATGCTCGCGTACCTGGTCATCCCGATCGTCCGCAATTTCCAGAACCCGGATCCGCTGCGGACATCGTGGCTTCCCGTCACCGTCGTCGCCGTCTTCCTCTTTCGCGGCGTGGGCTCCTACATCTCCGAGTACGGGATGGGCTGGACGGGGTATCGCGTCGTGTTCGACCTTCGCCGCGATCTCATCGACAAGCTGCTGCGCCTGCCGACGCCGTATTACGACACGCACGCCGCCGGCGCCGTGCAGTCGAAGATCGCGTTCGATGCGCACCAGCTAGCCTCGGCGGCGTCGGGAACGATCACGAACGCGCTGCGCTCGACGCTCACCGTCATCGCGAGCTTCGGCTACCTGCTGTGGATCAACTGGAAGCTGACGCTGCTCACGATCGTCGTGATCCCGATCGTCGGCGTGGTGATCCGCTACTTCAGCCGGCGCCTGCGCCGCATCGCGCACGACATCCAGTCGCGCACCGGCTCGCTGACCCGCGTGCTCGAAGAGATGATCGTCGGCCATCGCGTCGTGCGCATATTCGGCGGCGAGGCCTACGAGCGCGATCGCGCCGTCGCGGCCGCGAATCGGCTTCGCGTGTCGATGTCGCGCGAATCCGCGGCGGCCGCAGCGAGCTCGCCGCTGACGGTGTTCCTCGCCGCGTGCGCCGTCGGCTTCATCATCTGGGTCGCGCTCGGCCAGAACGCCGGGGGAGCGCTCGATTTCCCCGTTTTCCTGTCGTATGTCGTCGCGCTCCTGACGCTGCTCGATCGGCTGAAGGGGCTCTCCGGCATCAACGCGTCGATCCAGCGCGGACTGGCGGCGGCGGAAAGCATCTTCGGTCTCCTCGATCACGAAGAGGAATCCGATACCGGCACCGTCGTGCTGGATCATTGCCGCGGCGAGGTCCGTTTCGATCGCGTGTCGCTGCGCTATCCGGGCAACGAGCGCTACTCGCTGACCGACGTATCGCTTTGCGTCGCGCCCGGCGAAACGGTCGCGCTGGTCGGCGCGTCGGGCAGCGGCAAGACGTCGCTCGTCAACCTGATCCCGCGCTTCTACGAGCCGAGTGCGGGGCGCCTGTTCATCGACGGACACGACGTGTCGACGCTCCAGCGTGCGAGCCTGCGCTCGCAGATCGCGATGGTGTCGCAGGATGTGCTGCTGTTCAACGACACGGTCGCCGCGAACATCGCGTACGGCGCGATGGGTGGCGCGAGCCGCGAGGCGATCGAGGCCGCGGCATCGGCGGCGCACGCGCTCGATTTCATCCGTCTTCTGCCGGAAGGGTTCGACACGCAGGTCGGCGAGCACGGCATCCGGCTGTCGGGCGGGCAGCGCCAGCGCGTCGCCATCGCACGCGCGTTGCTCAAGAACGCGCCGCTTCTGATCCTCGACGAAGCGACGTCGTCGCTCGATTCGGAATCGGAGCGTCTGGTCCAGGACGCGCTCGAGGAATTGATGCGCGGGCGCACGACGATCGTCATCGCGCATCGGCTGTCGACGATCGAGCACGCGGACCGCATCATCGTGCTCGAGCACGGACGCATCGCCGAAACGGGCACGCATCGCGAGCTGCTGCAGCGCGACCGGATCTACGCGCGCCTGCACCGCACGCAGATGGTCGATGTGCACGGCGCCGGCCGCGTGAGCGCCGGCGATTACGAAGTCCTCGACGGTCGCCGATGAGCGCGCCGTTCGCCGACGTCACCGGCGCGCTGTTGTGCGAGTTCCACGACGCGCGGATCGGCGACGCGCGATGGGCGGCATCGGCGCCGCTGCATCGCGATGGTGCGTGGCACTGGATCGAGGCGAATCACCGGTTCAACACGCTGCTCTGGCGCGAGGAGGATCTCGCACGGCGGACGGACGTCGCGGATGCCGAGATCGCCGCCAACAAGCGCGCGATCGACCGCTACAACCAGCAACGCAACGACGCCGTCGAGCGGATCGACGAGATGCTGCTGGCGCGCATCGACGACCGGGTGGCGCAGCCACACGCATGGCACAACGCCGAAACCGCTGGCGCGATGATCGACCGCCTGTCGATCCTTGCGCTGAAGACGTTTCACATGGCGCAGGCGGCAAATCGGACCGATGCGACCGACGAACAACGAAGCTCCTGGAACGAGCGCCACGCGCGATTGACCGTGCAGCGTCGCGATCTTGCAGGCTGCCTCGACACGCTGCTGTCGGAAGCCGCGGCGGGGCGCGCGTACTGGCGGGTCTATCGTCAGTTCAAGATGTACAACGACGCGGCACTCAATCCTTACCTGCGGCAACGCCCGCGCTGACGCCGCGCGGCGCCGGCAGCCCGAGCAGCGACTCGATCGCCGACGTGACGGCCGCGACGTCGATCGCCTCCATGCAAAGCGGCCGCTCGCAACCGCCCGGCGGCTTGCCCGGCATCCGCTCGCAGCGCCGCACCCACGCGACCGTACGGAAGAACTGGATCGGCTGATCGCGGCAAGGGAAGGGATCGACGGTCACCGCGCGGTACGGCGCGTCCGCAAAGAACTCGCCTGCGCCGCAGATCACGCTCGAACCCGGCCCGAACAACGCGACCGTCGGCACCCCGACCACGCGTCCGAGGTGAGCGACGCCGGTGTCGGGCGCGACGAGCACGCGTGCCCGCGCGATCAGATGCCATAGCTCCGCCAGCGCCAGCGTGCCGGCGAATCGCCGCTGGCGCTGCGCAACGCCGATGGCGTCGAGGAGAGCTGCCTCTCCGGGACCGACGCTCCACACCGGATGAATGCCTCGCTGCTCGAGCCACTCGGCGAGCGCACGCCAGCGCGCGGGCGGCCACAGCTTGAGCGGCGTGCTTGCGCCGACGTGCAGCAGCGCATAGTCGCCGTCGATGCGCGCGCCGGCATCGGGCGGCGCCGGCCAGTCCTCCGCGGCGTAACGGCGCGGCGCGGCACCGGGCACGAGCGCTGCTGCCGTCTCGCCGAACGCGGTCGGCCGATCGGAGTATGGAATCTGCTCGTCGACGGGCCAGTTCTTGTGCGCCGGGCGGTCGTCGGCGATGCCGACGATCCATGCCGCGCCGAGTCCGCGCGCGAGCCACGACCAGCGGTTGTCCGCGGGCAGGATCACGAGGTCGAAGCGCGGCGCGCGCAGGAGCGGCCACAGCGTGGCGATGTCTGCCGGATCGAACGGATGCACGACTACGCCGTACGGGCGTCCGGCGTACAGCGGTGCGAAGGGCTTCGCCACCGTCATCACGATGCGCGCGTCGGGATACCGGTCGCGCAGCTTCGCGAGCAGCGGCGTCAGCATCAGCGTATCGCCGAGCAGCAGATGATGCAGAACGAGAATGCGGCGCGGATCGGCCGGCTTGCGCCGGCGCACGCGCCAGCGTGCAAACGCCAGCGCCAGCGCCACCGCGCGCATCGGCCCCCGGCTACGCCGCATGCGCGGCCTCCTGCGCGAGCTGGGCCAGGCACTCGTCGAGCATCAGCAGCGACAGCACCTGCTCGGCGAGCGCCGGCGTGCGGGCATACGCCGCAAGCATCGCCGACGTGCGCGCAGCGTCGAGCTGTCCGCCGGTGCGCGACGCGAGCGAGTCGCCCGCCGACGCCACGCGGTCGGCGAGATCGAGCGACAGCCAGTCGGAAAGCGGCGGATTGAACCCGCGCTTCTTGCGCGCGAAAACGCCGAGCCGATCGAGTCCGGGGGCGAGCGACGCCAGCAGCCGCTTCGGCGGCCGCGTGAACCGCAGTTCACGCGGGAGCGCCACGATCGCATCGACGAACCGGTGGTCGAGCAGCGGCGCGCGCAGCTCGAGACCGTGCGCCATCGTGCACAGATCGGATTTACGCAACGCATACTCGGGCAGGAAGTTCGCGAAGTCCCAGCGCAGCAGGCGCTCGGCGGGGGACGTGGCGTCGACATCGGGCTTGCGCCAGTAGTGCGCGGGCAGGTGCCGCATGCCGGGCTGCAGGAAGCGGCGCTGGTTCGGCGTCAGGCCCGAGAAGCGCAGCGCGTACGCCGATTCCCAGTCGAGCGACAGCTCGCAAGCGACCTTGCGCCAGCCCTTCGGCTTCGGATCGGCCAGCGTGGGAAGCGGCATGCGCAAAGCGCCACGCCAGCGGTTGCGCAGATGCTTCGTCACGCGCTTGTAGCCGCCGAAGAGCTCGTCGCCGCCGTCGCCGCCGAGCACCACCTTCACCTCGGTCGACGCCGTGCGCGCGAGATACCAGGTGGGGAACGCCGAAGGATCGGCAAACGGCTCGTCGAGTGCGGCGACGATCGTCGCAAAATCGTCGCGGATCGTCGTCGGGATCGCGACATCGGAGATGGGGAATCCGAGCGCGTCCGCCGTGGCATTCGCGTAAGGGCTTTCGTCGTACGACGAGCCGGGAAACGCCGCACAGAATGCGCGCAGACCGGAATGGCCGGTCGCCGCGAGCCGGCTTGCGATCGTCGTCGAATCGACGCCGCCGGAGAGGAACAGCCCGAGCGGGCGGTCGGCAACGAGCCGCAGCGCGATCGATTCGTCGAGCAGCGCGGCGCAATCGGCGTTCGGCGCGCTTTCGGGCACCCAGTAGCGGAATTGCGCGATGTCGCCGCTGTCGAGCGCGTACTCGAGCCGATGCGCGTTAGGGAGCCGCGCGATGTCGGCGAAAATGGTGCGCGGCGCCGGAACGTAGCGATGCGCGAGGTAGGCGTCGATCGCTTCGGGCGAAAGGCGCCGGCGCGCGTCGGGCAGCCACGGCAGCACGCTTCGCACCGTCGAGCCGAAGGCGAGCGTACCGCCGATGTGCGCGTACACGAGCGGCTTCAGCCCGAGGCGGTCGCGCACGAGATGCACGCGTCGGGTGCGCAAGTCGAGCAGCGCGAACGCGAACATTCCGCGCAGGCGCGCAAGCATGCCGTCGATGCCGTACGCCTCGTAGGCGCGCAGGATGAACTCGGTGTCGGAGCGCGTGCGGAACCGCATCCCGCGCGCTTCGAGCGCGCGCGCCTCGTCCTGCCAGCCATACACCTCGCCGTTGTAGCAAAGCCACAGCGTCGCGTCGTCGCTCGCCATCGGCTGGTCGGACACCGGGCGCGGATCGATGATCGACAGCCGCGCATGCACGAGGGCGGCATCCGCCGGCAACGAAGCGTCCGCAATGCGACCTCGCGCATCGAAGGCGACGATGTGCTGTGCATCCGGGCCTCGCGCACGCAATGCGTCGAGCATGCGCGCGCGGACAGGTGCGGCGACCGGCCTTCCGAAATGTCCGCCGATGCCGCACATCAGCGTGCGGGCGCGGCAACGCGCTCGAAAACCGCTTCCATCCGGTCGAGCATCGCGTCGATGCCGAAATGCGCCTGCGCGTACGCATGCGCCGCGCGGCCCATCCGCTCCCGCATCGGCGCATCGCGCATCAATGCGGCAAGCGCCTGCATGAGCGCCGGCACATCGCGCGGCGGAACGAGCAGCCCCGTCTCGGCGTGAACGACGGCTTCGGCGATGGCGCCGACGGGCGTCGAAACGGCGGGCAGGCCGCACGCAGCCGCCTGCATCAGGCTCTGCGGCACGCCTTCGTCGCCATACGACGGCAACACGGCGATGTCGAGACACGCGAGCCACGCGGGCACGTCGTCCTGGTTGCCGGTGAAGCGGACGCTCGCCCCGATGTCGAGTTCGCGCACGCGATGCGCGAGATGCGCGCGGCGCGGGCCGTCGCCGATCACCAGCAGCTGCCACCCGGGCAGGGTCGCCTGCAACCCGCGCCACGCTTCCAGCAGGTAGTCATGACCCTTCCAGTCGCGCAACGTCGCCACGATGCCGACCGCGGGACGCGCGTCGACGCCACATTGCACGCGCATCGCGACGCGGTCGCGCGGAGAAAAGCGCGCGAGATCGATGCCGGTGCGCACCGACGTGATCGTCGCCGGATCGTAGCCGTTGCACTGCACGAGCGCCGTCTTGAGCGCCTTGCCGGTCACGACGATGTGCGCCGTCGCGCGCTGATACAGCCAGCGCGTCGTCGGCAAGCGGTTGACCGGTGTCGACAGGTGACGCGTGCGCACGATGCGCGGCGCGCGCGGCAGCGTCGCGCGGGCCAGCGCACAAAGCCACGCATCGGTCGAGCTGTGCGCGTTGATCACGTCGAACTCGCCACCGTGTCGAGCGAGCCAGCCGCGCAGCGCGAGAAGGCCCGGCAAGCGCTTCCACTCGATCGGCAACGCTTCGACAGCGAGGCCGCGTGCGCGTGCGGCGGCCGCGATCTGCGCATTCGCCGGTGCGAGCAGGTGCACCCGGTGCCCGCGCCGCGCCATGCCTTCCATCTCCGTCAGGATGCGCAGTTCCTGCCCGCCCCAGCCGGTCGACGCCTCGGTATGCACGACGCGAAGCTTCATGGTCGACCGCTCGCGGATGCGATCGGGTCCGAGGACATCCGCCAGTCCGGCGCGTAGCGGCGGAACCAGCGCTCGAGGATCAGCAGCGCCCAAAGTCGCCCGGCGTGCTCGCGCCGTCCGCCGCGATGATCGGCGAGCAGACGCTCGAGCGCGCCGGCGCGGAACAGGCCGCGGCGCGCGAGTCCTCCGGCCAGAAGATGCGACTCCAGTTGTCCCGACAGCCTGCCGGTCAACCATTCGCGCAGCGGCATGACGAAACCCTGCTTGCCGCGCGACACGATTTCCGGCGGCAGGTAACGCGACGCAAGGCGCTTCAGCAGGAACTTGTGCGTCGCGCCGCGAATCTTGAGCCTGCCGTCGAGCCGCGCACAGAATTCGACGAAGCGGTGGTCGAGAAACGGCACGCGCGCCTCGAGCGAATGCGCCATCGTCGCGCGGTCGACCTTGGTCAGCAGATCGTCGGGCAGCCACAGGCGCGTGTCGATGTGCAGCAGCCGGTCGAGGTATTGCTCCGAGTTGCATTCGGCGTAGGCTTGCGCGGCGAAATCTCCGACGTCCGGCGACGCGGCGGTCGCCGCCAGCAGCTCGGCCGACAGCAGCGACGGCTGCGTCAGCGTGTCGAACACGCTGGGAATCGTGCGATAGCGGCGCCGAAGCGGCTCGGCGAGCGCGCGCAGCACGCGGTCCTTGCGCAGGCGCGCCGGGAGCAGCCGCACGAGCGCGGGCAACGGCGACGGCGGGCCCGCGAGCCAGCGCAGATAGCGTTCGTCGCGCTCGCGCTTGCGATAGTTCGCATACCCGCCGAACACCTCGTCGGCGCCTTCGCCGGTCAGCACGACCGTAACGTGCTTGCGGGCGTACCCGGCAAGCAGCATCGTCGGCAACGCCGCCTGGTCGGCGAACGGCTCGTCGAAGATGTCCATCCAGTGATCGAAGGCATCGAGCACGTGGTCGGGTCCGAGCATCACGGCGTGGTGACGGCTGCCGATGTGCCGCGCGACCGCCGCGGCTTCCCGATGCTCGCTGACGACGTCGCCTTCGAATCCGATGTTGAACGTGTCGATCGGCGCGCCGCGAACGTCGGTCATCACGGCGGCGATCAGCCCCGAGTCGACGCCGCCGCTGACGAATGCCCCGACCGGGACGTCGGCGACCAGCATGCCGCCGACCGATGCCCGCAATTCGCGGTCGAGCGCATCGGTGGCCTCCTCGTCGTCGAACGCGAACTTGCGACGGTAATCGGGCAGCCAGAAGCGGCTGATTTCCAGCGTCCGGTTGCGCAGGCACAGCGCGTGGCCCGGCGCGAGCTTGCGGATGCCGGCGAAAATCGCATGCGGCGCGGGAATGAACTGGCACTCGAGATACAGACGCAGCGCCGTCAGATCCACGTCGCGCGACACGGCCGGATGCGCGATCAGCGACTTGATCTCCGAGCCGAACACGAGCGTCGCCCCATCCCACGCGTAGTGAAATGGCTTGACGCCGAGATGATCGCGTGCCGCGAAGAGCGTTCCGTCACGCGCATCCCACAAAGCGAACGCGAACATTCCGCGCAGCCGATCGACGAGGTGCTCGCCCCACGCGTGCCAGCCGGCGAGCAGCACTTCCGTGTCGCCTGCCGACTCGAAGCGCCAACCGCGGTCCGCGAGCTCGGCGCGAAGCGCCCGGAAATTGTAGATCTCGCCGTTGAACACGACCGTGAGGTCGCCGCTGGCGCTGGACATCGGCTGCGCGCTTCCGGCGATGTCGATCACGGAAAGACGCCGATGGCCGAGGTGAACCGGTCCGCGCGAGAACAGCCCGTGCGCATCGGGGCCGCGATGCGCGAGACATCGGGTCATGGCGGCGAGCGTGTCGGCGGCGAACGCCGCTTCGCTTACAAAGCCTGCGATCCCGCACATGCGGATGAACGGATAAGGACGCGGTGGGAGCGCGAAGAGCGTCGCGCGCGATCGCGCGCGACCGCCGCGCGGAGCGCGGAGTCTACCGCATGGACCCGGCGCAAAGCGCACGACGCGATCGCGATCACGCGACCACCGGCGAATCGGCAATCAGCGCGTCGAGCGCTGCGACGACCGCATCGTCGGCGAGCTCGGCGACGCTGGTGCGCGCCTCGAGATAACGCGCGCGCGGACCGACCGGACCCCACCGCTCGGCTGCGCCCGCCGCGCGCGGGTCGGCGAAGAGCCCGAGCACGCCGCCCGCGCTCGCCGCGGCGAAATGCATGAGCCCGGAGTCGGGGATGATCGTCGTGCGCGCGCTGGCGATCAGCGCCAGCGCCTGCGCCAGCGTTCCCCGGTGCGGATGAAAATGCGGCACTCCGCTCGCCACGACGCGTGCCGCGAGCGCGTCATCGCCCGGATACAGCGGCGCGTCGTCCCGGCCCGGCGTCCACAGGAACACCGTGGAAAGCCGCCACCGTGCATGAAATAGCGCGCTCCAGCGCACGATCTGCTCGAGCGTCGGCTGCTTGCAGGCGAAACGTGCGCCGATGCCGAGCACGATGTAGCCGCCGCGCGCGAGGCCGTGCGCGGCGAGCCAGCGTCGCGCGAATGCCTCCGCTGCCGCAGGCCAGCGATAGACCGGCGCAGCCATTCGGCCCGCCGCGGCGATGCCGAGCGGTGCGAGCAACGCCGTCATCCGCGCGATCTCGTGTCCGGCCGACGGGATCGGTAGCGGATCGGTGAGGCCACGCCCGTAACGCGCGGGATCGGCAGCGTAGGCAACGACCCGGCGCGCGCCGGTGGCGATTGCGCGGCGGATCGCGCGCGGCGACTCCTCGCCGCCCATCGCGATCGCCCAGTCGAAGCGCGCACGGCGCAGCCTCCACGCCAGCGGCAGATGCGCGAACGCGGCCGTCGGTCGCAGACGGCCCTCATGCCGAACGCGCGGATAGACCCATAGCCGCGTGAGCGCGGGGTGCCCGGCGACGACCCATGCGTTGTAATCGTTGGCCAGCAAGTGGATCTCGGCGCGCGGCAACGCCGACGCAAGATGCGCGAGGATCGGCGTCGTCAGCAAAAGGTCGCCGATCTTGTCGCGCTTGACGATCAGCACGCGCATGTGGTCGCGACCCGGTGAGGGCCGGAATCGGGGAGGTTAGAATCGCGCCTCGCGTTCGCGCGCTCCCGGCCGGCAACCCTCGAGAAACCCCGCGCGTGGCAGACCCCATCAACCGCTCGCTGCTGGCCTTCGCGTCGGCGTACCTCTTCCTGCTGCCCACCAACGCGGCGACGTTCGCCGTCTCGGTCGTGTACGGGGGCGCGTTGCTGTGCGCGCTCGCCGTTTACGTCCGCGCGATGCGCGATCCGGCGGCGCGCATCGCGATGGCCGGGGCGTCGATCCTCGTGCCGCTCGCGCTGTGGTCGCTGTGGTCGTGCGCGTCGCTTGCGTGGTCGGCGGATCCCGCGTATTCGCGTGGCCAGCTCGCGCGCGAGATCATGGACAGCCTCGCGGTCATGTTCATCTTCTATGTCGCCGGACGCGAAGCGCACGGCCTGCGCGTGCTGATCGGCGCCGCGCTCGCGAGCTTCGCATGCTTCGCGCTGCTCGCGATCGGGATACGCGTCGCGACCGGCGGCTGGGATCCCGGCCGCTTTCACCACGGCGTCGGCGCGTGGGCGACGTGGATCGTCATGGTCGCGCCGTTCCTCTTCGCGCTGATCGTGCCGCCGCCTGCGGGTTTTGGCCGAGGCGTGCGCCCGCTGGTGATCGGCTTCGTGCTGCTCGCACTGATGATCGCGACGGCGCGCATGACCGACAACCGGATCGTCTGGATTGCGCTTGCGGCGGTGTTCGCGACCGCATCGCTGATCGCCGCGATCCGCTGGCCGCAGACGTTCATCCGCACGCCGTTGCGCTGGCTCGCGCCGCTGTGCGTGCTGCTGATCGTGCTGGGCCTCGCGTTCGCGGACACGGTCGAGGAGCGCGCCCAGATGTCGGCGAACGGCAACGTCGCCGTTTCCATCGAGCGCGACCCGCGGCTGGTGCTGTGGGAGCATGTGATCGGCTACCTCGAGGCGCGCCCGCTGACGGGCTATGGCTTCGGCCGCCTGATCCTCGAGAAGCGCCTGACGGCCGAAACGGGCAACGCGCTCCTCTCCCATCCCCACAACGTCTTCGCCAGCCAGTGGCTGCAGACGGGTCTCGTCGGGATGATCGCATTCGCCGCGTTCGTCGCGGCGCTGATGCTTCGCTACGTCCGCTTCGCGCGCTCGCGCGACGACACGCTCGCCTTCGTCGGCGTCATCGGGATTGCGGTTCTCGCCGGATTCGTCACCAAGAATCTGACCGACGACTTCCTGTTCCGCAGCAACGCCAAGGAGCTGTGGGCGATGACCGCGTTCCTGTTGGGCTACGGCGTGCGCCGCGAGCGCGCGCTCGCCGAATCGCTGCGCACGCTCGCCGCATCGGTGCTGCCGGACGACGGCGGCGCGCTCAACGCCGCCGGGGCGCCCGCAGCGGCACCGCAACAGACTCCACCCCGTCGGCCGGAATCGGCTTGAGCGACGCGCCGGCGACCGGTGCGTACTCGGGGATCCACGCCCGCATCCGCGCCCGCACTTCGCCGTCGTCGGCAACACGGTCGCGCTCGCACCACGCGACCATCTGGCCGACGGCATCGCGGTTCGCCGCACGGGCCTGCGCGATGTGCAGCTTCGGATGGGTCGTCGGCTTCGTCGCCTCTTCCGAGGTGAGCGGCTCCTCGTAGAGCTTCTCACCCGGGCGCAGGCCGGTGAACACGATCGGGACGTGGTCCGGGTCGGCGCCGTAGAGGCGGATCATGTCGCGCGCGAGGTCGACGATGCGCACGGGACCCCCCATGTCGAGCGTCAGGATCTCGCC
>DASSVX010000252.1:0-3510 GCA_035705655.1 Casimicrobiaceae bacterium | reverse complement strand
ATACTGGATCAAGGCGCACGCGGCCGACCCCGAGGGTCTGCGCGTGTTCGACAACGTCGAGCGCCCGCTCGTCGTGCGCGGCCGCACGCGCGAGCTCGGGCTCGTCCACCTCGTGCACCGCTGGCACGATGGCATCGATCGCTGATCGGCAGCTGCACCAAAGCCAGCGCAGGGGCGCGAGCGTTTCCACGGTTGCGTTCGCCCTGCTCGCTGCCGCGTCGATCACCGCCGGCGTGTACCTGCGCGCCACGCAGTTGTCGACGCAGATCCTGCTCGACGACGAGTGGCATGCGATCCACAAGCTGCTTCACTCGGACGTCAAGGGCATCGTCACGAGCTTCGGCGTCGCCGACTACAGCATCCCGCTGACGCTTTATTACCGCTTCCTTGCGCTGCATGGGGGCTTGAGCGAGTGGCAGATGCACGTGCCGATGCTGCTTGCGGGAATCACGCTCCTCGTGGCCGGTCCGTGGCTGCTGCGGCGAGACGCCCCGCCCGCGGCACTCGCCGCCTGGGTGGCACTGCTCGCCATTTCGCCGCTCCTCGTATATCTGAGCCGCACGGCGCGTCCGTATGCGCTCACCTGCCTGCTGGCGTTCATCGCCGTCGTCGCATTTCGCAACGCATGGAGCGGCCGCTCGCACGCGAAGGCTTGGGGAGGGACGTACGCCGCCTGCACGGTTCTCGCCGGCTGGCTGCATCTCGTTACGCTTCCTTTCACCCTTCTCCCGTTTGCGTATTACGCCGTTGCGGCATTCCGGCCGCGGCGGCGCGAAAGTGACCGCAACCGCGCGCAAGCCCTCCACCGGCTCGTGTACCTCGGTGCAGCGACCGCGATCCCGCTTGCCGTCGTTCTCGTGCCCCCGTTCGCCGCGAGCGCCGCGCAGCTTGCGCTGAAGGCCGGCGCGCACGGCGTCACGATCGACAGCATGTACCGGACGACGCTGATGCTCTTCGGCATCGCGTCGCCCGGACTGCTCGCCGCCTGCGTTACGCTCGGCGCGATTGGCGCGTATCGGCACGCACGCCGCGACGCGTCGTTCGTGCGTTACATCGCGTTCCTTTGCGCCGGCAGCGCGGTCGCGATCGCCGCTGCGCGCCCGCAGTGGATCCAGCATCCGCTGGTCTATGCCCGCTATCTGCTGCCTGCGCTGCCCTTTGCACTGCTGTTCGTCGCCGAGGGTGCCGTCGTGCTTGTCGGATGGTTGCGGCCCGCAGGGCTCGCGCCGGCGGCGCTTGCACTCGGCGCCGTGCTGCTTTACGAAGCCGGACCGATTCCCGCGTATCTGTACCGGCCGAACCAGTTCATGGGGCATGCGCGATTCCAGTTCGACTACGATCCGGCGCACAACCCGTACGTGCAGGAGATTCCGCGCGATCCGATGCCCGCGTTCTATCGCTCGCTCGCGCAGCAGCCACCGGCATCGCTGACGCTGATCGAAGCGCCGTGGCGGCTCGAGTCGAACTTCATTCCGTTCCCCTGGTATCAGCAGATACATCGCCAGTACGTCAGGATCGGGCTCGTGACGCCGGTTTGCGGCGTGCGCGATTTTGGAGAGTATCCAGCGACGGGCACCGGTCTCGATTTCCGCTATTTCGTGCATCTCTCCGAAATCCTCGCGGGACGCACGTACGGCGCCGACTATCTCGTCATGCATCTCACGCCGTGGAAGACGCCACCCGATGCAGCGGTCGAGTGGCCCGATGTGGCCGGCTGCCTGCCGGCGATCGCGGCGAAACTCGGCGCACCGGTGTATCGCGACGATTCGATCGTCGTTTTCGACTTGCGGGCATCGCGATGAGCTCGAAAACGCCGAGCACGGGCGCGCGCGTGTCGACGCCGGGTCCCCGACGCCGGGTGGCATTGCGCCGCCAGCTCGCCGAATGCGTTTTATTGCCGGCAATCGGCGCTGCGCTGCCGTGGCCGATTGCGTGGCGCGTGCTGCGCGGGCTGGCCGCGCGCGCGGGCCTCTTCGACGACGAGACGATGCGCGCCCAGCGGACGTGCGATGCGCAGCGCTTCGTGCACGATCGCCCGGCGTGGCTGCAGCGCCATCGCCTCACGCGGATGGTCGACCAGGCCGACGCCGCAATATCGGCGACGCGCGGCGATCGCTGGATGGTGCGCCACCTCGTCGTCGAGGGAGATGCGCTTCCTGCGGGACCGTGCGTCTTCGTCGGCTTTCATTACGGCACCGGCTTCTGGTCGCTGCGTCATCTTCGAAGGCTCGGGCATCCGGTGTCGTTCCTCTCGGCGCCGATCGATGCGGCGCAGTGGCGAGGCGAGCCGCTGCGCCTTGCGTTCATGCGCTGGCGCCAGAAACGCGTCGCCGGTGCGGGCGGCGCGCCGATCGTCTACGTCGGCGGCAGCGCCGACAGAATTCGCGCGGCATTGCGCAGTGGTACCTCCGTTCTCGCGCTGATCGACGTGCCGGAGCCGACGACGCCCACCGTGACCGTGCGCCTGCTCGAGCACGACGTGCAGTTCCCGGACGGAATCCTGCGCATCGGCGCGGCGGAACGCGTACCGATCTTCGGTTATCTCGCATCGCTCGACGCGCGCGACGGGACACGGTGTCTGCGCTTCACGCGCCTGCCGGACGATCCGACGCAGGCGCTGCACGCGCTCGCCGCCATGCTCGACGCCGCGATCCGGCGCGATCCCGCGGCCTGGCACTTCTGGGGCGAATGGCCGCGTTTCGCGAAGCGCGTTCGCTCCGAATCGGCCGGCGAAAGCGGCATCGCCGGGCTTCGGTAAAATCGAAGGTTGCGGTTCGGCGGCACGCGAACGCTTGTCTTGCCGCTTCCGTTCATCGATACCTCCGAAAATTTGAGCGCACCCGACGAGTTTACGGGCGAGCGGTTCCTTCCCGGCGTTGTCGGGGAAATCGCCTACGAGCATTGCCATCGCTACGCGTTCGCGCGCCGCTTCGTTGCCGGCCGGCGGGTGCTCGATGCCGCCTGCGGCGAAGGCTACGGGGCGGCGCTGCTCGCGCCGGTGGCGCAAAGCGTGATTGGCGTCGACATCGAGCCCCGCGTGGTTGCCGACGCCGCGGCGCGATACGGACAACGCGGCAACATCGTCTTCGAGGCGGCGTCCGTCACGAAGCTGCCGCTGCGCGACGCCAGCATCGACGTCATCGTCTCGTTCGAAACGGTCGAGCATCTTCCGGCGGCCGACCAGCCGCAGATGATTGCCGAGTTCGCGCGCGTGCTGGCACCCGGCGGCATCCTGATCCTGTCGTCGCCCAACCGTCCTCAATACAGCGACGCGCGCGGCTACCGCAACCCGTTTCATCTTTGCGAGCTCGACCGCGACGAGCTGGCGCAGCGCCTGGGGTCCGCGTTCGCGCATCGGCAATGGTTCGGGCAGCGCCGCTATCTCGGCTCGGCGATATGGAGCGACGCGATCGGCGAACGATTCGAGGCGCTGTCGGGATCGGCGATGGATGTGCAGGCGGCCGCGGCACCGGCTCCGCTTTATTACATCGTGATCGCCGCGCGCAGCGC
>DASSVX010000251.1:0-7010 GCA_035705655.1 Casimicrobiaceae bacterium | reverse complement strand
TTGCGAACAATCGCTCGGGCATCGACGCCGTGCGCCAATTGCGCCACGAGCTCGGTGTCGCCATTCCTGCCATCATCGTGTCGGGAGACACCGGAACGGGCGCCGACACCGAAGCGCGCGCCGCGGCATTGATGCTGCTGCCGAAACCGGTCGTCGCGGCGACGCTGCACGCCACGGCCATCGCGCTGATGGCGCAGCGGCCCGTGGCTATGCTGCCGGCCTAGCGTGCACGCGCCGGCCCCCATCATGGTCCGGCGTTACGGATCAGCGGGAACATCGACGAAAAAAGGGCGCGATCGCTCGCGCCCATCCGGAGAGGCCGGCGTCCGCCGGCTCGTGAAGTCGTCTCGGAATCAGCCGCCGTTCGAGTGCCGCTGCAGCATCTTCTCGCGAAACTGCTCCATCTTCGCCATGCGGTTCGACAACGCGCTCTTCACGACGCCCTTCTGCTCTGGCGTGAACGTCGAGTAGACGTTGAGCCACGCGTCGCGCACCTGCGCATGCAGAGCCGCGTTCGCAGTGCGCGCACTGTCCGATGCAGCCGAGACCGCCGCAAGGTCGGGCTCGGGTTTCGCAAGCTCGCTCGCAAGCGTGTCGTGCACCTTCTGCATGTTGGTGCGCGCCGTCACGCGGGCCGCCTTGCCTGCCGCCACGGCGTTGTCCCACATCGTCTGCTGCGACGTGTTGAGGTTGAGCTGGCTCTTGAGCCGCATGATGCTCATCACGACGTCGCCACCCGCACCGTGGCCGTGATGAAAGGGCTTCGCGAACGCCGCGCCCGTCAATCCGATGAGCGTTGCCGCCGCGACGGCGGCAAGCCGTGAAGCCGATCGCTTGGTCATGATTCCCGTTCTCCGTGAAGTCGAGTCATCCGCGCAACCGGCCGTTCCGGCGCGTCGGACACGACAGCTTCGGCCGCATTGTCGACGGCGCGTTCGGCGCGCGGCGTCGCGATTGCAACGGGACATTGCGTCGTGTGCACGGACGATACAATTCGTTACACCGCCAGCGCAGCCAAGGTCGTTCCGCACGGCTCTAATCGCACGCCATGCCCAAAGCCACGTCACCGAAAATTCTCGTCGTCGACGACGACGTGCGGCTGCGCGACCTCCTTTCCCGCTATCTCTCCGAGCAGGGCTTCGAGGTCGCGTCGATGCCCGACACGTCGCAGCTCGACCGGCGGCTCCAGCGCGATCCGCCGCACCTGCTCGTGCTCGACCTCATGCTGCCGGGCGAGGACGGTCTCGCGGCCTGCCGGCGCCTGCGTGGCGCCGGGGAGACGGTGCCGATCATCATGCTGACGGCGAAGGGCGAGGACGTCGATCGCATCGTCGGGCTCGAGATGGGTGCCGACGATTACCTGCCGAAGCCGTTCAATCCGCGCGAGCTCGTCGCGCGCATACACGCGGTGCTGCGCCGCCATGGCGAGCGGCCCACCCCCGGCGCGCCGACCGGCGAAGGACGCGTTCCATTCGGCGGACACACGCTCGATCTCGCCGCGCGCACGCTCGAGCGCGACGGCGAGGTGAAGGCGCTCACCACCGGCGAGTTCTCGCTGATCAACGTGTTCGCCCGGCACCCGCGGCAACCCCTTGCACGCGAAAAGCTGATGCTGCTGGCGCGCGGGCGCGACCACGAGATATTCGATCGCGCGATCGACGTGCAGGTGTCGCGACTGCGCAAGCTGATCGAACGCGATCCGGCGACACCACGCTACATCCAGACGGTGTGGGGCTTCGGCTACGTCTACGTTCCGGAAGGCACGCCGCCCGACGACGCGGCCGGGGACGAGACGAAGTGAGCGTCGTTCCTCGATCGCTGTTCGGGCGCCTGATCCTGCTGCTGGTGACCGTCGTCGCGCTGGTCGCGGTCACGACGATCTTTGCGTTCAAGCGCGACCGCGAGGCGTTGCTCGCGCAGCAGTTCAACGACACCAAGGTCGTGCAGATGAAGGCGCTGCGCGCCTCGCTCGACGCGGTGGACGGTCCGGCGCGCCGCGAGGCGCTGGCGCGGCTCGGCCGCGAGTATGGCGTGCGCATTGTTGCCGAGCGTGACCGGCCGACGGTGGGTGTCGTTCCGATCGGCAGCGCGCTGACCGAGCTCGAGCAGCGGCTGCGCAACGATCTCGGCGAAGGCACCGAAGTGCGCGTCTCGCCGCGCGCGCGTCAGCTTTTCGTCCGCGTTCAGGCCGGCGACGACGGCTACTGGATCGGCTTCCCGCTGCCGCCACGCGCGCAATCCCAGGACATCCCGACGCGCGCACTTGCGTGGGCGATCGCGATCATCGTGCTGCTGCTGCTCGCTGCGTTCGCATTCGCCCGCTATCTCGCCCGGCCGCTCGGCGAGCTCCGTGACGCGGTCGAGCGCGTCGGACGCGGCGAAACGCCCGCGCCGCTGCCCGAATCGGGAACGTCGGAAATCGCCGCGCTGAACCGCGGGTTCAACGCGATGATCGGCAACCTGCGCCAGGTCGAGCGCGATCGCGCAATCCTGCTCGCCGGCGTATCGCACGACCTTCGCACCCCGCTTGCACGGCTGCGGCTCGGCATCGAGCTGTCGCCTGCCGATGAAGCGACGCGTGCCGGCATGGTCGGCGACATCGAGGAGATGGACCGGATCATCGACCAGTTCCTCGACTTCGCGCGCGACGACGCGGCGACGGCAACCGAGCCGATCGACGTGAACGCCGAACTTGCCACGAGCGTCGATCGCTACGTGCGCGCGGGCAGCGACGTGCGCATCGTCCGTGGCGCACCCGCGTGGGCGCGCATCAAGCCCACCGCGCTGTCGCGCGTCGCGAGCAACCTCATCGACAACGCACTCGCCTACGGCCGTCCGCCGCTCGACGTGACGGCGGTGCGCGACGGCGACGACGTGCTGGTCGACGTGGCCGACCGCGGACCGGGCATTGCGCCGGGCGACGTCGAACGGCTCAAAAAGCCGTTCACGCGCGCCGGCGAAGCCCGCACGCGCACCGACGGCGCGGCCGGTGCGGGCCTCGGCCTTGCGATCGTCGATCGCATCGCACGCCTGCACGGCGGGCGCTTCGATCTGCGGCCCCGCGACGGCGGCGGAACGCTCGCGCGGCTGCGGCTGCCGGCCGCCGATCGACCGTCGTAGCCTCGTAGGTAAGGGCAGGAGCGGCTGGAGGCGTGGTATCGTTTCCTCGCATCGGCGAGCCGCCACCGGCCGGGTCGATGAGCTCAGCTGATCCCCGGGAATCGACCGTGCAAACCGCTTCGGAGGCCGACAGCGCTGCGTGTGCGCCGCCGCACAGTCTCGAGCTCATTCGGCAACTCGTGCAGTTCGACACGACGAGCCGTGATTCGAACCTGGCGCTGATCGATTGGGTGTGCCAGTACCTCGCGTCACACGGGCTTGCGTGGCGTCTCACCCGCGACGACACCGGCGCGAAGGCCAACCTGTTCTGCACGATCGGCGATCCCCGTCGACCCGGCATCGTGCTGTCCGGCCACACCGACGTGGTTCCGGTCGACGGACAGGCGTGGTCGGTCGACCCGTGGGCGGCGGTCGTGACCGGCGAGCGTCTGGTCGGACGCGGCACCGCCGACATGAAGTCGTTCCTCGGCATCGTGCTCGCGGCGGTGCCGAAGATGCTCGCACGACCGCTCGCAACACCCATCCATCTCGCCTTCTCGTACGACGAAGAGGTTGGCTGCATCGGCGTGGGCCGCATGATTCTCGACATGCAGTCGATCGGCGTTGCGCCCGGCATCTGCATCGTTGGCGAGCCGACGGGAATGCAGGTCGTCACCGGGCACAAGGGCAAGCTTGCGCTGCGCGCGCACGTCTGCGGCCGCGAGGCGCACTCGGCACTCGCACCCTACGCGGTCAACGCGCTCGAATACGCGGCCGAGATCATCGTCGAGCTGCGCCGGATGCAGCGCCAAGCCGCGCAAACCGGCCCGTTCAGCCGCGAGTACGATCCGCCCTACTCGACGCTGCATGCGGGCGTGCTCCACGCGGGCACCGCGCTCAACATCGTGCCGCGCGAGTGCACGCTCGATTTCGAGTTTCGCACCGTGCCCGGCGACGATCCGCATCGGCTGCTCACGCGGTTGCGCGCGTACTGCGCAAGCGAGCTCGTGCCGCAGATGCAACGCGTCGCCCCCGAGAGCCGCATCGAATTCGAGACCAGGTCCGACAATCCGGGACTGCATACCGAAGAGACGGCGCAGATCGTCGGCCGCGTCGAGCGCCTCGCGCGCGGTGGACGCGGCGGCAAGGTCGCGTTCGCGTCGGAGGCCGGGCAGTTCCAGCGCGCCGGTTTCGACGCGGTCATCTGCGGTCCTGGCTTCATCACCGACGCGCACAAGCCCGACGAATTCATCACGTTCGACCAGATCCGCCAGGGCGAAGCGTTCATCGCGCGCGTCGTCGACGAAGCGCAGCAAGGCGTCAGCGCGGGCTGACGCACGCTTTCCCATCGAAAAGGAGATCGGACCCGTGTCACTCAAACCATTCGCGCGTCGCGCGTCGCTCTGGTGCAGCGTCGCAGCACTCGCGCTGGCGAACCTTTCGGCGAACGCGCTCGGGCAGGAGATCAAGGTCACGCGTCAGTACGGCCTGCCGTACCTGCCGCTGATGGTGATGGAGCACGAGCATCTGTTCGAGAAGCATCTGAAGGCGCTCGGGGCCGGCGACGCGAAGGTGACGTGGGCGACGATGAGCACGACGACCGCAACGGTGGACGGACTCCTGTCGGGCAGCGTCGATTTCGCGTCCTCGGGAATCACCGGCCTGCTCGCGATGTGGGACAAGACGCAGGGCACGCGCAACGAAATCAGGGCGATCTCCGGCATTTCGTCGTTTCCCTATCCGCTGGTGACCAGCAATGCGGCTGTGAAGACGCTGAAGGACTTCACCGACAAGGACCGCATCGCCGTTCCCGCCGTCAAGATCTCGGTGCAGGCGATCGTGCTGCAGATGGCGGCCGCGCAGGCGTTCGGCGCCGACAAGCGCACCGCGCTCGACGCGTTCACCGTGTCGATGGGACACCCGACCGCGGCGGTGGCGGTCATGTCGGGGAAGAGCGAGGTCAACGCGCATTTCAGCTACCCGCCTTACAGCCAGGAGGAATTGCGCACGCCGGGCGTGCATGCGGTGCTCTGGGCGAACGACGTCACGCACGGTCCCGCGACGACGATCGAAGTCGTGACGCCCGGCCGCGTGATGAACGAGCATCCGAAGTGGGTCGACGCGTGGCTCGCTGCGCAGCGCGAAGCGAGCGACTTCATCAACCAGCATCACCCCGAGGCGGCGCAGATGTACATCGCGATGACCAACGAGAAGAAGCTGACCGCCGGCGACCTCGCCAGGATTCTCGCCGACCCGCAGGTGCGCATCAGCGTCACCCCGTACAACACGATGGTGTTCGCGAAATACATGCACGACGTCGACAGCATCAAGCATCTGCCGGCAAGCTGGAAGGATTACTTCTGGCCCGTTGCGCAGGGTCTCGAGGGCAGCTGAGCGGCCGGGAGCGTCCTGGCGGCCGAACGCACGCAGTCGCTGCGCGCGACGCGCCGCTCAGGAACCGCTCTGATTCTCCATCGCGGCGAGCAGAACCGTGGCGAGTGCGGCCATGCCTTCCTCGCGCCCGGCGAAGCCCAGGCGCTCGGTCGTCGTCGCCTTCACCGAAACCTGCGACAGGTCACAGCCGAGGTCGTGCGCGATGTTCATGCGCATCGCGTCGACGAAGGGTGCGAGCCGCGGCGACTGCGCGATGACGGTCGCATCGACATTGCCGATCGTATAGCGCGCCGCCGACATCATCGCTGCAACATCGCGCAGCATGCGCCGGCTGTCGATGCCCTTCCAGCGCGCATCCGAGTCGGGAAAGTGACGCCCGAGATCGCCAAGCGCCAGCGCACCGAGGATCGCGTCGGTGATGGCGTGCAGCAGCACGTCGGCATCGGAGTGACCTGCCAGTCCGCGGTCGTGCGGCACGCTCACGCCGCCGATGACGAGCGGACGCCCCTCCGCGAAGGCGTGCACGTCGAACCCGTTGCCGAAGCGCATAGGCATTTCCCTCCGCGTTTGCGGCATTCGCCGCTACGTCGCCCCGCTTGCGTGCGCACCCTGCATCCGCAGGATCGCTGCGGCAAGCGCGAGATCGCCCGGATGCGTGATCTTGACATTGGCAGGGCTGCCGCGCACGAGCTTCGGCATCGCGCACACACCGGTCGCGGCAAGTGCTTCGATCGCCTGTGCCTCGTCGGTGCAGCGACCGGCGACATCGAGCCGGTGCGCCGCGACCAGCAGGCCATGGCGAAACATCTGCGGCGTCTGCGCGAGCCACAGGCCTTCGCGCTCCTCGGTGCGCATGACGCGCGGCGGACTGCCGGTCGCCGCGGCACGCTTCAGCGTGTCGGCGAGCGGAAGCGCGAGCAAGCCGCCGACCGCGTCGTCGGCCAGCTCCTGCACCAGGTGTGCGAGCGATTCGCGCGGCACGCACGGGCGCGCTGCGTCGTGCACGAGGATCCAGTCGCCGTCGCCGCAGCGCGGTGCGATGGCCTGCAGCGCCCTGCGCACCGTCGCGCCGCGCGTCGCGCCGCCGCAGCGCAGTGGAAGGACATCGGGTCGCGCGCCGATCAGCTCGTCGAAGCGAACGTCGTCGGGGGCGAGTGCCACGACGATGGCGGCAGCGTCGAGCGCCGCAAGCCGCTCGAGCGTGCGCAAAAGAACCGGCCGCCCCGCGAGATCGGCGTATTGCTTCGGCGTCGCCGCACCGAAGCGCACGCCGCCCCCTGCGGCGGGAACGATGATCCAGGTGCGTACCGACACGGCTCGGGCCTGCTCGCGATCCGCGCCAACCGCCCTAGTGACCTGTAACGGGGGAATCGGCAGTGCCTGGCTTGCTCTCCGGCGCGATCGCTGCGTTGGCGCTGCTTGCAAGGGGGCCTACCCTTGCTGCGCATCGCCGCCTTGCGCTCGCGCCGGATAGCGGCGCCAGGTCACGCATGTTCACTACCGATTCCCCCGTTACA
>DASSVX010000250.1:0-5403 GCA_035705655.1 Casimicrobiaceae bacterium | reverse complement strand
GGCCAAGGTAAAGCGCAACAACCAGGTCGACGAGCATTCGGCGCTTGCGCGGAAGGCTGGCGACGTCGTCGTGGCGGCGCTCGAGCGCAACGCGCTTTTCATCAGCGCCGCGTTGCCGCACCGCGTGTACCCGCCGCTCTTCAATCGCTACGAAGGCGGCATGCACTTCGGCGAGCACGTCGACGGCGCCGTGCGGCTCGTTCCCCGAACGGGTGCCAAGCTTCGCACCGATCTCGCGGCGACGCTGTTCATCAGCGACAGTGCCGAGTACGACGGCGGCGAGCTGGTGATCGACGATACGTACGGCGCGCACGCGGCGAAGCTGCCCGCCGGACACATGATCGTCTATCCCGCGGACAGCCGGCACCGCGTCACCGCGGTCACGCGCGGCGCTCGAGTCGCGAGCGTGCTGTGGGTGCAAAGCCTCGTTCGTGACGTCACCCGGCGGCGGCTGCTGTTCGATCTCGACACGGCGGTCCAGCGGCTCACCGCGGGCGGCGCGGACGATCCTGCGCGGTTGCAGCTTGCCGGCTGCTACCACAATCTGCTGCGCATGTGGGCCGAGACATGACGGGCACGCGCCGAGACCGGCACGCCTAGCGGCTGCCCCGCACGCGAATATAATGAGCAATCCTTATTATATGAGCAGCGGATGAAGCGGCCGCCCTGCAACCTCGGATTCCTCGTCGCCGACATTTCGCGCCTCATGCGCCGCGCGTACAGGCAGCGACAGCAGCGCAGCGCGCTGACCGTGGCGCAGGCACGCACGCTCGTGCACGTCGCGCGGCGCGAGGGCGTGCGTCAGGTCGATCTCGCCGAAACGCTCGAGGTGCAGCCGATCACGCTCGCGCGCCTGATCGACCAGCTTGCGCGCGCGGGACTCGTCGAGCGGCGTCCCGATCCGACCGACCGGCGCGCATACCGCGTCCATCTCACGCGCGCGGCGGTGCCGCATCTGTCGGCAATCGAGGAGGTGGCGGCGTCGATCCGCGCCGATGCGTTGCGCGGGCTCGACGCACGCGAGGCAACGCTCGTCATCGACGCGCTGCAGAAGATTCACGCGAACCTCGCCGGCGGCTGAGCTTGGCAAGCGCGACGGCCTCGCTCGCGCCGGGCGGCGGCGCGCAACGGCTGTCGACGGTGGTGCGTGCGCCGTCAGGCCGCGGTCCAGCCGCCACCCAGCGCGTTCATCAGATCGACGGTGAACGTGAGCAGCGATTGACGATTGCGCACGAGCGCGAGTTGCGCGTCGTTCAGCGTGCGCTGCGCGTCGAGCACCTCGAGGTACGCCGAATAGCCGGCCTCGTAGCGCTGCGTCGCGAGACGCAGGCTGTTGTTGGCGTAGTCGACCCGCGCGGTGAGGTCCTGCTCGGTCTGCACGGCGAGTCCGACATTGGACAGCGCATCGGACACTTCGCGAAAGGCGGTTCGCAACGCCTGCTCGTAGAGGATCTGCGACTGTCGCGCGCGCGCCTCGGCCTCTTCCGTACGCGCGGCGTAGCGTCCCCAGTCGATCACGGGCCCGAGCAATCCGACGCCGACCGACCAGATGTCCGCACCGGGCGAAAGAATGTGCGCGAGGTTGTCGCTCTGCAGGCCGAGCGACGCGGTGAGGCTGATCGTGGGCAGCTGTGCGGCGCGCGCGACGCCGATCTGCGCGTTGGCCGCGACGAGCGATGCTTCCGCCTGGCGCAGATCGGGCCGCCGCTCGAGCAGCGCCGACGGGAGCCCCGCGGGCGGCAACGGCGGCGTCGGGATGGCGCGCAGGTCGGCCGGCGGCAGGTCGAGTGCCGGTTCACCGGAAAGGACGCCGAGCTGGTGCATCGAGACGGCGCGCTGGCGGCGCAGCTCCTCGATCTGTGCCGCGAGCTGCGCACGGTTGCCCTGCGCCTGGTACACGTCGAGCTCGGACGCGATGCCGCCTTCGGACCGCCGGCGCGTGATCGCGACCGAATCCTCGGCCGCGGCGAGGCTTTCCGCCGACACCGCGATCTGCGCATCGAGCGAGCGCACGTTGAAATAGGTTCGCGCGATGGCAGCGGTGAGCGAGAGCTCGACGACGCCGCGCGCATAGTCGGTGGCCGTGTACTGCGCCTGTGCGGCCTCGCGCAGGCGCCGCAGGCGTCCCCAGAAGTCGAGCTCGAACGCGGTGTTGGCGGACAGGGCGAAGTTGCCGAGTGTCGACGCTGCACCCGCGCGCACCGAAGGCGTCTGCGTGCTGGCACCCGAGCGCGATACGACGCCCGACGCGTCGATCTCCGGCAGCAGCGTTGCATTCGCTTCGCGGCGCAGCGCCGCGGCTTCCTCGATGCGCGCGATGGCAAGGCGCACGTCGGTCCCCTGCGTGAGTCCCGCGCCGACCAGGCGATCGAGCGTCGCATCCTGGTACAGGCGCCACCAGTCGGCCGGGACGGCGGGCAGCGCGGCTTCCGCCGACGGGCTTTCGGCGTACGCCTTCGGCACGTCGAGATCGGGCCGGCGATAGTCGGGCCCCACCGGCGCGCAGGCGACCACACCCGCCACCGCGCACGCAACCGCGATCCGGCGCATCACGCGGGCTTGCCCGCGAGTGTCGCCGCGGCGTCGGCCGGGGCAGGGCCGCTGGCCTTCACCGGACGCGAGAACAGCGTGAAGAACAACGGCACGAAGATCGTCGCGACGAACGTTGCGAGCAGCATGCCGCCGACCACGCCGGTTCCCATCGATCGGCGCGCCGCAGCGCCTGCGCCCGACGCGAACGTGAGCGGAAGCACGCCGAACACGAATGCGATCGACGTCATCACGATCGGCCGGAAGCGCAGGCGCGCGGCCTGCAACGCCGCATCGACCGGGTGCATGCCGGCAAGCAGGCCCTGCTGCGCGAATTCAACGATCAAAATCGCGTTCTTTGCCGACAGCCCGATCAGCACGACGAGGCCGATCTGGAAATAGATGTCGTTCTCCATGCCGCGCAACCACACGAGCGACAACGCGCCGAGCACCGCGAATGGCACCGCGAACACCACGGCGGCCGGCAGACGCCAGCGCTCGTACAGCGCGGCGAGGATCAGGAACACCATGATGATGGCGAAGCCGAACGCGAAAAGCGACGCACGCCCGGTGCGCTTCTCCTGGAAGGCCTGGCCGGTCCACTCGAGCGTGTAGCCCGCAGGCAGCACGCTGGCGGCGACGTCTTCGGCGGCCTTGATCGCGTCGCCGGAACTCACCCCCGGCTTGCCGCTGCCGAGCACCTTCGCCGCGAGGAAGCCGTTGTAGCGCTCCACCTGCTCGGGGCCGACGATGCTCGTCGTGCGCACGAGTGCCTTCAGCGGAATCATCTCGCCGCTCGTGTTCGAGCGCACGTACACGGCGCCAAGATCGTCCGGCTGCGCGCGATACGGCGCGTCGGCCTGTACCTGCACGCGATACGTGCGCCCCGACATGTTGAAGTCGTTGACGTAGAGCGCGCCGATCGTGCTCTGCAACGCGTCGAACACGTCCGACACCGGCACGCCGAGCGCCATCGCCTGCTCGAGGTTCACCTCGACGTAGACCTGCGGCACGCTCGGACGATAGAACGTGTTGATTCCCGTAAGCCGCGGATCGCGCGCGAGCGCGGCGGTGTATGCCTGCACGACGTCGGCAAGCCGCTGCGCACTCGAATCGACGCGCGCCTGCACGTACGCTTCGAACCCGCCCGCGGTGCCGAGACCGCGAATCGGCGGCGGGTTGAAGCCGATGGCGACGCCGTCCGGCAGCGTCTGTCCGAGGCGTGACATCTCGCTTGCGATCGCGAGCGCCGTCTTGTCGCGGTTCTCCCAATCCTTGAGCAGCAGGAACGTCGTGCCCGAATTCGGCTTGTTGCCGCCGCCGATCAGGTCGCGGCCGGGCGCGACGAAGATGTGCTCGATCGCAGGATCGGCCGCAAGGCCGCGCTGCAATTGCGCGCCGGCGGCGTCGGTGCGCTGAAGCGTGGCGGCGTCGGGCAGCATGATCGCGCCGAACAGGTACCCCTGATCCTCGGACGGCACGAAGCTTCCCGGCACGTGCAGGAACAGCAGCCCGACCAGCGCGAGCACACCGAGGAACGCGACGCCGGCCAACAGCCGGCGCCTGATGGCGATGCCGATCATCCACAGGAACGCCGCCGTGAGCTTCGCGAACCCGACGTTGAACGGATGAAACAGGCGCGACTCGTGCTCGCCCGCCTTCAGCAGCAATGCGCAAAGCGCGGGTGTCAGTGTGAGCGCGGTCAGTCCCGAAAGCAGCACCGAGATCGCCACCGTCACCGCGAACTGCCGATAGAGCTGGCCGGCGATGCCGCCGAGGAACGCGACGGGCACGAACACCGCGCACAGAACGAGGACGATCGCGAACACGGCGCCCGACACCTCGTGCATGGACGCGATCGCCGCGTCCTTCGCGCCCATCTTCTGCTCGCGCATCAGCCGCTCGACGTTCTCGAGCACGACGATCGCGTCGTCGACGACGATGCCGACCGCGAGCACCATCGCGAACAGCGTCAGCGTGTTGATCGAGAAATGCAGCGCGTACAGGCCGGCGAACGTCCCGATCAGCGAAACGGGCACCGCGATCATCGGGATGAGCGTCGCGCGCCAGTGCTGCAGGAACACGAACACGACGAGCAGCACGAGCACCGCGGCCTCGCCGAGCGTCTTCAGCACTTCCTTGATCGACGCGTCGATGACGCGCGTCGTGTCGAACGGGATGATGTAGTCCATCCCTTCGGGGAACGCCGTTTTCAATTCCCGCACGCGCGCCTTGACCGCCGCACCGACGTCGAGCGCATTGGCGCCCGTCTGCAGGAACACCGCCATGCCGACCGCGGGCTGGCCATCGACGGTGGTGCTGATGTCGTAGCTTTGCGCGCCGAGCTCGACGCGCGCGATGTCGCGAATGCGCAGCACGCCGGAGGGACCCCCGGCGCGAACGACGATATTGCCGAACTGCTCCGGCGTGACCAATCGCCCTCGCGCGGTCACCGTATAGACCAGCGCCTGGCCCGCGGGCGCCGGCTCGGCGCCGATCTTGCCCGCGGCGTATTGCTGGTTCTGCGAGCGAATCGCCGCGGCGACGTCGGTCGGCGTCACACCGAGGCGCGCCATCCGGTCGGGCTGCAGCCAGATGCGCATTGCGTACCCCGATCCGAACAGCGTCACGTCGCCGACGCCGGGCACGCGCTTCAGCTCGTCGATCATGTTGACCGTCGCGTAGTCGGCCATGAACGTCGTCTTCTGCGCAGCCGAACGCGACACGAGCCCGACGACGAGCAGGATGTCGTTGGATCGCTTCTGCACGATGACGCCGTTGCGGCGCACCTCGTCGGGCAGGCGCGGCAGCGCGCGCTGTACGCGGTTGTTCACCTCGAAGATCGACTGGTCGACGTTGGTGCCCGGCTCGAAG
>DASSVX010000249.1:0-11446 GCA_035705655.1 Casimicrobiaceae bacterium | reverse complement strand
TCGATGCGGTCGCCGAGCGGAACCAGGAACAGGATGCCGGCCAGAAAACCCGCGAACGACAGCGTTGGTATCCATCCGATCGCCGCAGGCGTCGCCGCGAATTCGACGCCGAAGCGCCCGAGCATCGGTGTCTGAAAATGCACGGTGCTCGCGGACGCGAATACCGTCACCGCGAGCAGCATCATCATCGGCAAGGCGAGCCCGGGTTTCGCGCGAGCGCGCGGCGTGGCCAATGGGCCGCCCGCGTCGAGCCAACGCGGCCGCAGCCGCTAGTACTCGATCTTCGCCACTGCACGCAGCACGTCCGCCGTCGTGGATCCGAATCCGAAGAATTCGAGATACGCGGGAATCTGCTCGAACAGCATGTCGGTTCCCACCTGCACCTCGCATCCGCGCTCGAGCGCGGCGCGAAGAAACGGCGTCGTCTCCTGCGTCATCACCACTTCCCCGACGAACGCGCCCGGCGGCAGCCGGCGCGTGTCCAGCGGCAGGGGATCGTCGCGCTTCATGCCGAGCGGCGTCGCGTTGACGACGATGTCGCAGCCGTCGGGATCGTTCGAGCCGGTGACCACACGCAGCCGCGGGTGGTGCCGCGTCAGCCGGCTTTCGAGCGCGACCGCGACGGCCGCGTCGACGTCGAAGAGGCCGAGCTCGCCAACGCCTGCCGCCGCGAGCGAGGCTGCAATCGCCGAACCGACACCTCCGCTGCCGACGACGAGCGCACGTGCGCCCGCGATCGTGCGGCCCTTGCGGCGCACGCCGCGCACGAATCCCTCGCCGTCGAACATGTCGCCGAGCAGCGAGCCATCGGCCCGGCGCACGATCGCGTTGCATGAGCCGGCAATGAGCACCGTCGACGTGACTTCGTCGAGCAGGCCGACGGTCGTCACCTTGTGCGGCATCGTCACGAGCGCTCCCCGGATGTTCGTCAAGCGGAACAACTGCGGGAGGAACGCCTCGTAATCCTCGGCGCGCACGCCCATCGGGACGACGACGGCGTCGATCCCCGCATGCTCGAACCAGGGGTTGTAGATCATGGGCGCCTTGAACGCGTCGGTCGGATAACCGAGATGCGCAATCAGCGTGGTCTTGCCGGAAATCATGTGTGAAGGGGAGTGCGCAGGCGATCGCAACGGGCGGTGACGCGGGTCACGGTTGTGACATCATGGCTACTATAGCGTCACGCGAAGGCGCGATAATCGCCATACGCATCGAATGGAGGCGCCATGGCAACAACGCCGTGCATCATCACCGTAGCCATCACCGGCTCGCTGCCACGCAAGAAGGATAACCCGGCCGTACCGATCTCGGCGGCCGAGCAGATCGAATCCACGCACGAGGCATTCGAGGCGGGTGCTGCACTCGTGCACATTCACGTGCGCAAGGACGACGAATCGCCCACGTCCGAGCCCGAGCGCTTTGCCGTGGTCGTCGACGGCATTCGCCGGCACTGTCCCGGCATGATCACCCAAATCTCGACCGGCGGTCGCTCGGGCGCCGGAAAGGAGCGCGGCGCCATGCTGTCACTGCGCCCCGATATGGCCTCGCTCGCGACCGGCTCGTGCAATTTCCCGACGCGCGTTTACGAAAATCCACCGGACCTCGTCGACTGGCTCGCCGGCGAGATGGTGCGCTACGGCATCAAGCCCGAGGTCGAGGCGTTCGACCTGTCGATGATCTTCAAGGCGTCCGCCTTGCGCCGCGAGGGCCGGATCAAGGGCGCGCTCCATGTGCAGTTCGTGATGGGCGTGAAAAACGCGATGCCCGTCGACCGCGACGCGTTCGACTTTTACGTGCGCACGCTGCAGCGTCTCGAGCCCGATGCCACATGGACCGGTGCGGGCATCGGCAAGGACCAGGTGACGCTCGTGCGCTGGTCGCTCGAGCTCGGCGGTCACTGCCGCACAGGGCTCGAGGACAACGTGCGCATGAATCGCGACACGCTCGCGCCGTCGAATGCGGCGCTCGTGCGCCAAGTGGCGCAACTGTGCGGCGAATACGGCCGCCGGCCGGCAACCATCGCCGAAGCGCGCAGCCTCCTGCGGCTGCCCGAGGCGTCTGCAACGCCGCACGCGTGACGGCGCGAAGCCTTCCGTGGGCGCCCGGGCGTTGCGCTCAGGCGTGGAACTCGCGTCCGGCCCTGACCTCGTTCACGTAGCCTGCGCGAATCGCAAAGTCGCCGAAGCGCTCGCCCTGCCTGCGTTCGGCCGCGTAGCGCTGCAGGATCGGCGTGAGCTCGGCGAGAATTTCCGCTTCGGAGAGCGCACTGCGATAGAGCTTGTTCAGCCGCTCGCCCGCAAATCCGCCGCCCAGGTACACGTTGTATTTCCCGAGTGACTTGCCGACGAAGGCAATCTCGGCCAGATAGGGCCGCGCGCAGCCGTTCGGGCAGCCGGTCATGCGCACGGTGATTGCGTCGTTCGCGAGACCACACTCGTCGAGGACGCGTTCGAGCTTGCCGATCAGGCTCGGCAGGTAACGCTCGCTCTCCGCCATCGCGAGACCGCAGGTCGGCAGTGCAACGCAAGCCATCGAATTCAGCCGCAGCGCCGAGCGGTGGTCGGCGTCGGCAAGGCAATGGCGCGCAAGCAGTGATTCGATCTGCGGACGTTTCGCCGGATCGATGCTCGCGACGATCAGGTTCTGGTTCGCCGTCAGCCGAAAGTCGCCATCGTGGATCTTCGCGATTTCGCGCAGTCCCGTCATCAGCAGGCATTCTGCCGTGTCGTGCACGCGGCCGTTCTCGATGAAGAGCGTCAGATGCAGCTTGCCGTCGATCCCTTCGGTCCATCCATAGCGATCGCCGTTGGTCTCGAAATGAAACGGCCGTGGGGCTTCGAGCCGATGGCCGAGGCGCGACGCGAGCTCGGCGGTGAACCAGCCGATGCCGCGGTCGTCGATCGTGTACTTGAGCCGCGCGTGCTTGCGGTCGCTGCGATCGCCGAAATCACGCTGGACGGCGACCACCTGCTCGGTGACGGCCAGCACCCGATCCGGCGTGCAGAAGCCGATCACGTCGGCGAGACGAGGATAGGTCGCCGGCTCACCGTGCGTCATCCCCATGCCGCCACCGACGCTGACGTTGAAGCCCGCGAGCCGGCCGTCGTCGACGACTGCGATGAAGCCGAGGTCGTGCGCGAGCACATCGACATCGTTGCTCGGCGGCACCGCAATGGCAATCTTGAATTTGCGCGGAAGGTACGTGCGGCCGTAGATCGGCTCGTGATCGGGCTCGCCGCCCGCAATTAGCCGATCGTCGAGCCAGATTTCGTGGTACGCACGCGTGTGCGGCGTCAGATCCTCGCTGATGCGACACGCCCAGTCGAACACCTCGCGATGCAGCGCCGACTGATACGGATTGGGATTGCACATGACGTTGCGATTCACGTCGCCGCACGCGGCAATGGTCGTCAGCAGCGTCCTGTTCACCGAGGCGATGGTGTCCTTGAGCTGCGGCTTGCCGATACCGTGGACCTGGAACGACTGGCGCGTGGTGAGGCGTAGCGACCCGTTCGCATGTGTGCGCGCGAGCTCGTCGAGCACCAGCCACTGCGCCGGCGTGACGACGCCGCCCGGCGCGCGCACGCGCACCATGAACGAGTAAAGCGGCTCGAGCTTTTTGCGCCGCCGCTCGTCACGCAGATCGCGGTCGTCCTGCTGATAGCTGCCGTGGAATTTGATGAGCTGCGTGTCGCTGTCGGCAAGCGCGCCGGTGACCGGATTGGCGAGGCTTGCGACGATCGAGCCGCGCAGATAATCGCTGGCGTCCTTGATGTGCTCGACGGCCGAGCGGCCGGCGGCTTCGGCATCCTCCTTCACGCTTCGCGTCCTTCGGCGGCAACGCGCACGTCGGTCAATACACGTCGCGCTGATAGCGGCGCGTGCGCTGCAGTTCCTGCACGTGCTCCGTCGCGCGGTCGAGCGACAGGTGTCCGTGCTCGGCGACGATCTCGATCAGCGTCTGGTGCACGTCGCGCGCCATGCGCTCGGCATCGCCGCAGACATAGATATGCGCGCCGTCTTCGAGCCACGCGTACAGCTCGCGCGCCTGCGCCTTCATCCGGTGCTGCACGTACGTCTTCGGCGTCCGGTCGCGCGAAAATGCGACGTCCATGCGCGTGAGCACGCCGTCCTTCAGATGCTGCTGCCATTCGCGCTGGTAGAGGAAGTCGGTGGTGAAGCGCTGGTCGCCGTAGAACAGCCAGTTCCTGCCGGTTGCGCCGATTGCTTCACGCTCCTGCACGAAGGCGCGGAACGGCGCGACACCGGTGCCGGGTCCGACCATGATGATTGGCGTTGCGGGATCGGCGGGAAGCTTGAAGTTCCGGTTGGCTTCGACGTAGATCGGAACCTGGTCGCCTTCGGCGATGCGCTCCGCAACGAACGTCGACGCGACGCCGCGGCGCTGGCGGCCGTGGCTTTCGTAGCGCACCGCGGCCACCGTTGCATGGATTTCTCCGGGATTGGCCTTGAGGCTCGACGCGATCGAGTACAGCCGCGGCGGCAGCCTGCGCAGCATGCCGAGCAGATCGGGCGCAGCGAGCCCGCGAACCGGAAACTCGCTGACGAGATCGATCAGGTGGCGTCCGCGCAGATAAGTCCACAGCGCGTCGCTGCGCTCGTCGGCCAGCATTGCACGCAGCACCTGCGCATCGCTCAGTTCGGCATACCGTTCGACGAGCGGCCGGGTGAGCGTCGTGATTTCGTACAGGTGAGCGAGCGCGAATTGCAGCGTTGTCGTTTCATTGCCGGCGTCGACGGCGCTCGACGCCTCGAGACCGAGCGCCTCGATGAGCTCGGCCACGCCCGCGGGGTCGTTCGTCGGCAGGATACCCACCGAATCGCCGGGCTCGTGATTGAGCGCCGACCCCTCGAGCGCGAGCTCGAGGTGCCGCACTTCCTTGCCCGAGCCGTGGCCGCTCAGGTTGATATTCGCAACGGCGGTTGCCGGAAACGGATTCCTTTTCGAATGGAGCGGGGTGACCTTGGCATGCGCGATCGCGACGCGGCGGTCGGGTTGCGGCTCGCTTCGCGTCGCGTCGCTTTCGAGCGCGTCGAGCACGCCGTCGATCCATCGCGCGGCGGCGTCGTCGTAGTCGACGTCGCAGTCGGCACGCGGGTGAATGCGTTCGGCGCCGAGCGATTGAAGGCGCTCGTCGAAGTCGCGCCCGGTCTTGCAGAAATGCTGGTAACTCGAATCGCCGAGCGCCAGGACCGCGTAGTGGAGGCCGTTGAGCCGTCCCGCCTTCCTGCCGTGCAGGAATTCGTGGAATTCCTTGCCGTTGTCGGGCGGCTCGCCTTCGCCGTGGGTGCTGACGACGACCAGCAGCTTCTTCTCGGCCCGAAGATCGCTCGGCCGGTATTCGTCCATCGGCTTGACGCGCACCTTGAGTCCGCGCGCCTCGGCCTGCGCCTTCACCTCCGCGACGACGCGCGCGCCGTTGCCCGACTGCGAGCCGTACACGACCGTGACGATCGATTCGTCGCGTTCGGCCGCGTCGGCGGGCGGCCGGTGCGCCGTCGTACGATGGGCCGCCGCGAGCCCTGCGAGATAACCGCCGACCCAGATGAGCTGCTCCGGCGACAGCGGCTCGACGAAGCGGTCGAGCGCGTGACGCTGTTCCTCGGACAGGAGCGTTGCGGGCACGGCGCGCGAAGCCGCCGGGTCGTCGAACGCGCGCACGCTTTCCAGTTGCTCGATGGGACGCATGCGCCAATGATGCGGGCGCTGCGCTGCAACCGGAAGGAATGAAGGGCTATGTATTCATAGCCGGGAAGGATATGGAGCGTCCGGCGTCAGTCGCCGGCGTCGATCTGCGACTGCTGATAATTGGCGAGCCCGACCTTGTCGAGGAGGTCGAGTTGCGTTTCCAGCCAGTCGATGTGCTCTTCCTCGGAGACGAGGATCGAGCGGAAAAGGTCGCGGCTCACGTAATCGGCCGCGGCCTCGGAGTCGGCGATGGCCGCGCGCAACGTTGGATGCGCGGCAAGCTCGAGCCGCAGGTCGCACTCGAGGGCTTCCCGGACGTTTTCGCCGATCAGCAGCTTGTGCAGGTCCTGCAGGTTCGGGAGCCCCTCGAGAAACAGGATGCGCTCGATCAGCGACTCGGCGTGCTTCATCTCGTCGATCGATGCATGGCGCTCGCGTGCCGCAAGATGCGCAAGGCCCCAATGGGAGAACATTTTCGCGTGCAGGAAGTACTGGTCGATCGCGGTCAGCTCGTTGGTGAGCACCTCGTTCAGCCGCTTGACGATCTGCGGGTCGCCCTTCACCCGGCCGCTCCATCGCGCGCGGTCCGCGAGTCGGAGGCATCGGGAGCGATGCGCGCCAGTGTTTCCATCAGCAGCTCCTTCGCGCAGGTCCGGCAGCGACCGCACGTGATTCCCACGCCGAGGCCCTGGGCGAGATCCTCGTCCGTGCGCGCGCCGCCGTGGGCGGCCTCGACGATCTGGCGATCGGTGATGGCATTGCAGAGGCAGATGTACATGGCGGTCGGCGCGAACGCAACAGGGATCGGTGCGACGGCCGATTCTAGCCCGAGTCAGATGCAAATGCAAATCACTCCTATTTACATCGGCGAGCGTGCCCGGTAAGCTCGGAACCCTTTCCGTTCATTCGCGGCGGGCGTTCGAGTCGCCGCGGGAAGCCACCCATGCCGATCCGCCGATTCATCACTTCGAACCCGTCGGTCGTGTTCGCGATCTGCCTGCTCGCTGCATCGCCGGCGAGCGCGCTCGAGTACCCGATCGGCAAGCCGCAGATCCGCGCGGGCATCGAGGTGAGCGCCGTCTATCTGCAACCGGTGCCGATGGAGCCCGCCGCGATGATGCGCGCGGTCCGCGACTCGGACATCCATCTCGAAGCCGACATCCGCGCGCAAGCCGACAACGCGAACGGCTTCGCGGACGGCGCGTGGATGCCGTACCTCGACGTGCGCTACCGCATCGTGAAGCAGGGGAATGCACCGCCGCTGGAGGGCGCGCTGATGCCGATGGTTGCCAACGACGGGCCGCATTACGGCGACAACGTGAAGCTCCAGGGCGCGGGCAGGTATCGGCTGACGCTGACGATTGCGCCACCGGGCGCGAATTCGCACTTCGGCCGGCATACGGACAGGGAAACCGGCGTTGCGCCGTGGTTCAAGCCATTCTCGCTCGACTACGAATTCACGTACCCGGGCCTCGGGAAGACGGGCGGCTACTGAGGATGCGTCGCATGGCCAGGCGACGCACGATCGCACGGCGGCACGCGCGCGGGGCAATGCTGCTCGCCGCCGCCTTGCTCGCGGCGGGTGTCGCTGCGGGGGCCGAGCCGATGCGGGTGTACTCGCTGTCGGCGCGCGACGGTGTATTCGCGCCGGCGACGATCGAGGTGCCGGCCGGCACGCGCTTCAAGATCGAGATCGTCAACGCGGGCAGCGGGCCGATCGAGTTCGAGAGCCGCGATCTGCGCCAGGAAAAAGTGCTGGCGGCCGGCGCGCGCTCGTCGGTCGTCATCAACGGCCTCAAGCCCGGCAGTTACACCTTTTTCGATGAGTTCCACCCTGATACCGGCAAGGGCCGCATCGTCGCGAAGTAGCGCCGCGTCCGCCACCTTGCCTGCACGTGCGGCGGCGCGCCTCGCAGCATTCGGCGAATGGATGCGCCTGCATGCGCGCGTGCTGCAGGGCATCCAGTGGAGCGTCGTGGGCGTGTACGCACTGCTGGTCATCACGCCTGCGTTGCTCCCGCTTCCACCGGACGACGCGCATTGGTACAACAGCGTGGTGGTCGCGGCGCAGTGGCTGTTCTGGGGCCTCTGGTGGCCGCTCGTGATCGTTTCGATGCTCGTGCTCGGACGCACCTGGTGCGGCGTGTTCTGCCCCGAAGGGACGCTGACCGAGGCGGCGAGCCGCCATGGCCTGGGTCGCGCCGTGCCGCGCTGGATGCGCTGGGGCGGCTGGCCGTTCGTCGCGTTCGCGCTGACGACGGTCTACGGCCAGCTCGTCAGCGTGTATCAGTACCCGACGGCGACGCTGGTCGTGCTCGGCGGATCGACGCTCGCCGCCATCGCGGTCGGCTTCGTCTATGGGCGCGGGAAGCGCGTCTGGTGCCGCCACCTGTGCCCGGTCAACGGCGTGTTCGGTGTCCTTTCGCGCCTTGCCCCGGTCCACTACCGCGTCGACGCCGCCGGCTGGGCGGTCAATGCCGAGCACATTCCCGTGCATCCGGTGAATTGCGCCCCGATGGTTCGCATCAAGCGGATGACCGGTCCCTCGGAGTGCCACATGTGCTCGCGCTGCAGCGGCCTGCGCGGCTCGGTCTCCCTTGCCGCACGCGCACCGAACCGGGAGGTGGCGGGGCTGGCACCGGAGGACGCACGCGGTTGGGATGCCGTGCTCATCGTGTTCGGCATGATCGGGCTTGCCATCGGCGCGTTTGCATGGAGCGCGACGCCGTGGTTCGTCTCGCTGCGCACGATCGTTGCCGACCAGGTGCTCGACCACGGGCCCGCCTGGCTCCTCGCCGACGATGCGCCTTGGTGGCTGCTGACGCACTACCCCGACGCGCACGACGTCTTCACCTGGCTCGACGGCGTGCTCATCGTCGGCTGGATGGGCGCCAGCGCGCTGATCGTCGGCGGTTGGGTCGCCGCGTGTCTTGGCATCGCTGCGCTGCCGGCGCGCGGTGCGCTGCAGCGCGCGTGCGCATTGAGCTATGCGCTGGCGCCGCTGGCGGGCATTGGTCTATTCATCGGGCTGTCCGGTCTCACCGTCACGCTCGCACGCGCGGAAGGACTTCACTTCGGCTCGCTCGCCGTGGTGCGAGCGATGCTTCTGTGTCTTGCGGCGGCGTGGAGCGTCTGGCTCGCGCATGGCCAGTTGCGCCGTCGCGTCGGCGGCGTGCGCCGTGCCGCGTCGCTGCTCGCGTTCGCCTTCGCCGTTGCCGGCGTGCTCGCCGCGTGGGTCCCGTTCGTGTTCCATCTCGGCTGACGATCGCCGCGGCGCAGCGATGCAGTGTCGGATGTTCGTTAGTTGTTGACCGATGTAGATACGAATGATTATCATTCGCGTTCTCGATCAACGCCAGGCACGCATGCGAAAGCCCGCGCGCGCCAACGACGATGCCGTCCCGACCCACGCCTCTCGCCGCCGCGCTGCTCGCGCTGTTCGCCACACCCTGGGCGCCGCTTTGCGCCGCGAGCGATGCACCGGCGAGCGAGCGCGACGCGGTGCCGTCCGACCCGCTGGCGGCGGCAACGATCCGCGCGCTTCCCGAAGTCAACGTCACCCGCACCGGCGCGCCTTACGCACCCGGCGTCTCGACGATCGGCGCCGGCACACCCGCTGAAACGCGCGACATCGCGCAGGTCGTGACCGTCATCCCGCGCGCCGTTCTCGACGCGCAGGGTGCCGCGTCGCTGTCGGATGCATTGCGCTACGTGCCCGGCATCACGATCGGCGGCGCCGAAGGCGGCCAGATCGGCAACAACATCAACCTGCGCGGCTTCAGCGCCCGCACCGACATCTTCCTCGACGGGTCGCGCGATCGCGGCCAGTACTATCGCGACACGTTCTTCCTCGACGCGGTGGAAGTGCTCGAAGGGCCCTCGTCGCTGCTGTTCGGGCGCGGATCGACCGGGGGCGTCGTCAATCAGTCGAGCAAAGTGCCGCTTGCAACACCGCGCAACGAGGCATCGGTATCGGTCGGAACCGGCGACTACTATCGGCTGACCGGCGATTCCAACATCCCGCTATCCGAAAGCGCAGCGCTGCGGCTCAACGCCATGGCGCAGGACGTGGGCGGCACGCGCGACGTGATGCGCAATCACGACTTCGGCGTCGCACCTTCGCTGCGCCTGGGAATGGGCACGCCGACGCAGCTGACGCTGTCCGCACTCGTCACGCACAACCGGGACATGCCCGATTACGGATTGCCGCCGGTCAACGGCGGCCCGGCGCCGGTGCCCTATTCGACGTTCTACGGCCTGACCGACGATCGCACCGTGCAGGATGTCGCGGTCACCTCCGCACGTGTCGAGCACGCGCTGGCGACCGGGATCACGTTGCGCAATGGGATTCAGTACAGTCGCTACGCGACCGACGCGGTCGAGACCGGTGCGAGCCGCGTCGGCACCTACGCCGACGGCCGGTTCACGGCGCTGCCGACGAGCAGCGCCGGCAACACGACGAGCCTGCCGGCAAGCGCGCTTTCCGTCCTGCTCGGCAGTCACGACCGCAGGATCGACGACGAGACGTTCGACAACCAGACCGAGTTCATTGCCGACCTCGCCACCGGCGCCGTACGCCACACGCTGCTGTTCGGTGCGCAATTCGGGCGCGACAGCTACGACAACCAGGCGTACCAGCGGACCGATCCGGACATCACGGGCGCCACGGGACTCGCGGTGGTCGCGCTCGATCGTCCCGCGTATCGCGGGGCTTCGCCCGACGCGTTGCGCACCACCGGCAACCGCGTGAGCTCGCGTGCCGACACGCTGGCCGCCTACGTCGACGATACGGCAGCGATCGGCCGCCACCTGAAGTTCGTGGCCGGACTGCGCTGGGATCGCTTCGATGCGCGGCTGTCGAACAGCATCAACCGCGACAACACGCCGGGGAACACCGCGCCGGCGTCGGCGAGCCAGACGATCACGTTCACCAGCGTACGCGCCGGTGCGATCTACCAGCCGACGCGCGCACAGTCGTATTACGCCTCCTACGGGACGTCGTTCGATCCGTCGCTCGAGACGCTGATGCTGACGTCGGGCCAGCAGGATCTCGCGCCGGAGGAGAACCGCTCGTTCGAGCTCGGCGGCAAGTGGGACCTCGCAAATGGCAACCTGTCGCTCGCATCGGCCCTGTTCCGGGTCGAAAAGACCAATGCGCGCTCGCAGGTGGCAACCGGCGTGTATGCGCTCGACGGCAACGTGCGCGTCGACGGCGTCGAGCTGTCGCTCGCCGGCGCGCTGACGCCCGACTGGCAGGTGATCGGCGGCTACACGTGGCTCGACGCGAAGATCGTCGAGGCGTCCCCGCTCGACGCAACGCAGGGCAACGTGCCGGCCAACACGCCGCGCAACGCGCTGACGCTGTGGACGTCGTACCGGCTCACCGATGCATGGGAGATCGGCGGCGGCCTCACGGCGATGTCGTCGCGGTATGCGAGCAACGCCGACGTCGTGACGGCCCCGGGATTCGTTCGCTTCGATGCGACGCTTGCCTACCATCGGCCGAACTACGACCTGCGGCTCAACCTCTTCAACGTCGCCGGCCGCGACTACATCGCGGCGCTGATTCCGTCCGACGGCGGTCGCTCGGTTCCCGGCATCGGCCGCACGCTCGTCGCGACGTTCACCTACCGGTTCTGACCGTGATCGTCCGCATTCCCGATGTTCTCGATCGGCCGGCGCTCGCGACGCTGCGCGGGCTCCTCGAACGGGACCATGGCGCGTGGGTCGACGGGC
>DASSVX010000248.1:0-2407 GCA_035705655.1 Casimicrobiaceae bacterium | reverse complement strand
CAACGAGCGCGACCGGCGGTCCGCCGATGAATGTCATAATCGGCGCTTCGGGGTGTAGCGCAGTCCGGTAGCGCGCTTGCTTTGGGAGCAAGATGTCGGAGGTTCGAATCCTCTCACCCCGACCAATTCCCCTGGGTTCATTCCGCCTCGGCCGATCGAGTGCGTATTGCCTTTCTTTGGTTTGCAGCGGCGATCACCGTGGCCGGGTGCGCAACGAACAATGCGCCGCCAACGGGTTCGGCCCCGCCGATGACTGCCGACGAGGGGCGGGCGCTCGTGCGCCGGCTGCTGCCGGCGAATCTCGCCGATCGCGCCGGTTGGGCCACGGACATCTACGCGGCGCTTGCGGCGCTCGACATTGCGCCCACGCCGGAAAACATCTGCGCAACGGTTGCGATTGCCGAGCAGGAATCGGGCATGCGCGTCGATCCGCCGGTACCGGGACTCGCACGCATCGCGCGCAAGGAGATCGAATCACGCCGGGTGCAGGCGGGCGTGCCGAAGCTCGTCCTCGATGCCGCGCTCGCGCTGCCGTCGTCGAATGGCGCGTCGTATGGGACACGGTTGGATGCGGTCAGGACCGCTTCGCCGACTACAACGCGGGGCGTTATGCGAGCCGCAACGCCGCGTTTCAGCGCGCCGTGACCGATGTCTCCGGCATTCCGCTTGCACCCGACGGCGATCTGCTCCGCTACGACGACGGCAAGCCGGTACACGATGCGAGCGATACTGAACTGGCGCTGCACGTCGTCGCTTCCCGGCTGCGCATGAGTGCAAGCGAGATGCGGCACGATCTCGAGCTCGCACGGAGCGAGGCGTTCGAGCGCAGCACGCTTTACGCGCGCGTCCTGGCGCTCGCCGACACGGCGCGGCGCACGCCCGCACCGCGCGCCGCCGTACCGACGATCGTGCTGTCGAGCCCGAAGATCACGCGGAAGCTGACGACCGACTGGTTCGCGCATCGCGTGGACGAGCGATTTGTCGCCTGTATCCGCCGCAACGGGTCGACGTGACAGACTCTTCGGCGATGAACCAGCCGATCGACCTCGACGCCTATTTCGAGCGCATCCGATGGGGCGGCGACACGCATCCGGCGTACGCAACGCTCGCCGGGCTGCTCCGCGCGCACATGCGCCACATCCCGTTCGAGAACCTCGACGTGCTGCTCGGCAGGGGGATCGAGCTCGACCTTGACGCGCTGCAGCGCAAGCTCGTACGTGCCCGCCGCGGCGGCTATTGCTTCGAGCATGCGACGCTTTTCGCCGCCGTGCTCGACGCACTGGGTTTTGCGCCGGTCCGCCATTCGGCGCGCGTCGTGCTGGTTGCACCGCGCACCGAGGTGCCGCGCACCCACATGTTCCTCACCGTTTCGCTTGGCGCGCGCAGGTTCGCCGTCGATCCGGGCTTCGGCGGCCTTGCGCCGGATGTGCCGCTTCCACTGGAGCATGCGGCGCGCGAGCCGGCGCCCGATGCCTCCCACTGGATGGCGCGCGACGGCATGTACCGGGTGATGCGCACGCGCAAGGAAGGCAGGATCATCGATGCGTGGGCGTCGACGCTCGAGACGGACAATGCGAGCGACTTCGTCGTCGCCAACCATTACGTCGCGACGCATCCCGCGTCGGCGTTTCGCAATCGGCTGCTGCTGCGCGCGCTCACCGATCGTGGCCGCGTCAGCGTCGTGAACCGCGACGTGACGATCCAGGATGAGAACGGATCGAGCACGACCGAGCTTGCCGATCGTGCGGCGCTTCGCGCCTTGCTGGTCGAGCACTTCGGATTCGACCTGCCCGCGGTCGAGTCGCTGCACGTGCCGGCGATCGACGGTTGGCAGTGAATCGCGCATGGCCGTGACGCTCTACGACGAGCCGAAGATCGATTGTCACTGTCACGTGCTGGACCCGGCCGGCTTTGCGTACGGCGCGGACACGTTTTATCGCCCGTCGGGCCAGGAGGTGGCGACGGCGCTGCAGCTTGCGCAGATGCACGACGCGTACGGGGTGCGCTACGGACTGATCGTCGGACCGAACTCGGGTTACGAGGAGGACAATCGCTGCCTCCTCGACGCGATCGAGCGCGGGCGCGGACGCTACAAGGGCATTGCGGTTGTCGCGAACGGCATTGGCCAGGCAGAACTGCTCGGCTTGCGCGAGCGCGGCATCATCGGCGTCGCCTTCAACGCGACGCACCACGGCGTCGACCATTACCTCGCCGCGGAGGCGCTGCTCGCGAAGCTGCAGGCGCTCGACATGTGCGTGTCGCTGCAGGTCCAGCACGCGCAACTTTGCGCACTCGCGCCGCTTTTCGAGCGTACGGGCGTGCGCCTGCTGATCGACCATTGCGGACGTCCGTCGCCCGAAGCCGGACTGCACGAGCCCGGATTCCAGGAACTGCTGCGGCTCGGGCG
>DASSVX010000247.1:0-3229 GCA_035705655.1 Casimicrobiaceae bacterium | reverse complement strand
GAGATCGGCGGCATAGGGGTCGGCCCGGGCGAGCTCGAACAGCTTGTCGAGCGCGTCGCTCGTCGGCGTGAGCGGCAACGCCGAATCGCGATCGTAGTGCTGCAACAGAAGCTGCAGTGCCATTTCCACGCTGGGCCGACGGTCGCACAGGTCGAACGACACATGCAGCGAGCAGGGCGACAGCGTTTCGACGCGATGCGGCGTGTAGCTGCGCAGGAACATCACGTCGCCGGGACGCATGACCACGTCGTGCTCGAGCGCACCCATCTGCGCGTCGGTCATCTCGTTCAACTGGGTTCGCCGCGGTTTCTGGCGCGCATGCAGACGCCAGCGCTTCTCGCCCGCGAGATGGATGACGAGCACGTCGTCGGTATCGAGATGACCGCGGTACGCCTCGTTGCCCTTTTGCGAGAAGAACGCCGTCGCGTTGCAGAAGGTCGCGGCGTGCGCGCGGTCGAGCACGGTCGCCAGCGCGTTGATGTCGGGCTCGAGGATGTCGAGCCCCTCGAGCACGCACGCAGCGCCGCGCGCGAGATGCTGCTGCAGCACGCGCCGATCGGTGAAGGCGATCTTGCGCCTCTGCACGACCTTGTAGAGCCGTGCGTCGGCGAGGTCGACGGTCCTGCCGTTCTGAAACAGATTCAGGTAATTGACGTCGAGCAGCGGATTGTCGAGATGACGGCGCAGATGCTCGAGCGAGAAGAGCTGCTGGTCGCGAACAAGCCCCTGCCGGTGCACGTGTGTCACGGCGGCGGGGGCGGCGAGCGCTTCCTTGAAATAGAAGTCGCGGATGCGGCGCTGGACGGGGGAAAGTTCCATGCGACTGAAGCCTTGCGGCAAGCGAAATCCGCATCCTACAGCAGGCTTCAGCGCGTCCTACGCCGTCATCGGCGACGCGCCGATCCAGCGCGGCATGCCACTATGCGAATCTTGAACGGTCATCTGTCGAAAACGAGGCTCCGATGAATGCCAGAAAGACTCTCTTAGCGCTTTGCGTTGCCGCCGGATCGCTCGGCACACTCGCACCGACAGCCGCATCGGCGGACATTTACGTTCGCGTTGCGCCGCCGCCGCCGCGCCATGAGGTCGTGCCCGTGGTGCGCCAGGGGTGGGTGTGGGTCCCCGGTTACTGGAACTGGAACGGGCACCGCTACGCATGGGTGCGCGGACACAGCATCCGCGGCCGGCACGGCTCGCACTGGGTGACCGATCGCTGGGCCGAGGATCATGGCCGCTGGCGGCGCGAGCGCGGCCACTGGGATCGCGACTGACGCGACGATAAACCGACGACGGCGCGATTTTCGTGCCGTCGTCGCCGGTTGCGCCGGCGGGCCGGTATGATCGTCGCCGGACGCTTGCAGGACGCTTTGCGGCAGGTGTCGCGGCGATCTTCGACCCGTATCTGCCCCTTCGCTTGGACGACGACCCGCCACGCCACCGTCTCGCGCCGCTGCTGCGAATCGCGCTCCAGCGGCCGCGCGGCTCCGGCATCGCGCACTGGGCGCACAGCTTTTCGCTGCATGTCATTACGGGATTCGCGGCGGTCGCCGCGCATTACGCGCTGATGTACGGCTTGCTCCGCGCAGGGACCGAACCCGTGCCGGCGAGCGCCATCGGGTTCGGTGCGGGCGCGCTGACGCGCTTCGCGCTTTCGTATTCGCACATCTTCTCGCCGAGCGCCGGCGTGCACCGGGCCGGCCTGCGCTTTGCCGTCGTGATTGCGGCCCAGCTCGCCGCGAACTCGGCGCTGCTTGCCGCATTCACGCGCGCCGGCATCGACGTTTGGCCCGCCCAGGTCGCGACGACGGTCCTCCTGACGTTCGCCAATTATCTCGCCTATCGGTGGTGGGTGTTCCGCTGATGCGCTCACGCATCGCGTACGTTGCGCGTATGATCGCCACGCGCCGGTGAGGCGCGGGCGGGATCGGGGACGATGCTTCATGGACAGAAGATTGGCGTCGTCATGCCGGCATACCGAGCCGCAAGGACGCTCGCGCAGTGCTTCGCCGCGATTCCGCACGACGTCGTCGACGTCACGCTGCTGGTCGACGATGGCAGCGACGACGAGACGATCGCGATCGCGCGTCGGCTCGGCATCGAGACGCACCGCCATCCGCGCAACCTCGGCTACGGCGCGAACCAGAAGACGTGCTATCGCGCGGCGCTCGACGCGGGCGCCGACATCGTCGTCATGCTGCACCCCGATTATCAGTACGAGCCGCGGCTCATCACGGCCATGTCGGGCATGATCGCATCGGGCGTCTACGACGTCGTGATCGGCTCGCGCATCCTCGGCAATACCGCGCTACGCGGCGGCATGCCGCTTTACAAGTACGTCGCGAATCGCTGGCTCACCGCGCTGCAGAACCTCGCGATCGGCACCAAGCTGTCGGAGTTCCACACCGGCTACCGCGCCTTTTCGCGCCGCGTGCTGACCGCCCTGCCGCTGCTCGCCAATTCGCAGGACTTCATTTTCGACAATCAGATGCTGGTGCAGGCGCATGCGTTCGGCATGCGGATCGGCGAGATATCGTGCCCGACGCGCTACTTCGACGAGGCGAGCGAGATCGATTTCCCGCGCTCGGTCGTTTACGGCATCGGCGTGCTGCGCGTGAGCGCGCAGTACCGGCTATGGCGGATGCGGCTCGCACGGCCGGCCATATTCTCCGACGCGCCGGAGTTCCGGTTGCCCGAGGTGTCGCCGCTAGGCAACAACAGTCGTCCTGTGCAACAATAAGCTCAATCGAATTGCATCAGGGTGACCGCGATGCTGGACCGTGACGGCTATCGCCCGAACGTCGCCATCGTCATCGCCAACGGCAAGAACCTGGTTTTCTGGGGAAAGCGGATCCGCGAACATTCCTGGCAGTTCCCGCAAGGCGGCATCAATCCCGGCGAGGCGCCCGAACAGGCGATGTACCGGGAACTGCGCGAGGAAGTGGGGCTTTACCCGCAGCACGTCAGGATTCTCGGCCGCACGCGAGACTGGCTGCGCTACGAAGTACCGCAGCACTGGGTCAAGCGCGAGTGGCGTGGCAGCTACCGCGGGCAGAAGCAGATTTGGTATCTGCTGCGGCTCGTCGGCCGCGACAACGACGTAAGCCTCCGCGCCACCGACCATCCCGAGTTCGACGCGTGGCGTTGGCACGACTACTGGGTTCCGCTCGAATCGGTGATCGACTTCAAGCGCGAGGTCTATCGGCGCGCGCTGATGGAGCTCGAGCGATTC
>DASSVX010000246.1:0-7561 GCA_035705655.1 Casimicrobiaceae bacterium | reverse complement strand
GTTCGCGGGCTGAACAGCTTCTACGGCGATTCGCACATCCTCTTCGACGTCTCGTTGCGCGTTGAACGCAACGAGGTCGTGGCGCTGCTCGGCCGCAACGGTGCCGGCAAGAGCACGACGTTGAAAAGCCTGATGGGTGTGGTCACGCCACGCGCGGGCTCGGTGCTGCTCGATGGCGTCGAGATCGCCGGCATGAAAAGCCACGCGATCGCCAAATGCGGCATGCAGCTCGTGCACGAGGACCGGCGCATCTTCGGCAGCCTCGACGTCGAGGAAAACCTGGTCCTCGCCGGGCTCACGGCGCCGTCGAAATGGCCGCTCGACCGCATCTACGAAATGTTTCCGCGGCTGAAGGAGCGGCGCGGCAGCCGCGGCACCGACCTGTCGGGCGGCGAGCAGCAGATGCTCGCGATCGCCCGCGCGCTGGTCCGCGATCCGAAAATCATCCTGCTCGACGAGCCGTTCGAGGGGCTCGCGCCCGTCATCGTGCAGGCGCTGATGGCGGCGTGCCGCGAGCTTGCCGCGGCGGGCCAGACGATCGTCCTCGTCGAGCAGAATCTCGCCGCGACGCTCGCGCTCGCGCAACGCGTCTACATCATCAACAACGGCCACATCGCGCACGAGGGACCGGCCGACGAGATCAAGGCGCAGCCCGAGCTGCTGCAGCGCTATCTCGGCGTCTGACCGCTCATACGAGCGCAAGAATCGGATTGGCGGTTCCGGCCGATCCGATCGACAATCGGTGCATGGATAGCGCAAGCCTGGCAAGGCTTCTCGTGCTGGCCGCGCTGTGGGGCGGCTCGTTCCTGTTCATGCGCATCGCCGCACCCGTGCTCGGTCCGACGCTGCTGATCGCCTACCGCGTGGCGCTGGCCGCCGTGTTCCTCCTCGGCGTGGCGCTGCTGCGCCGCCGCGGCGGGCGCCGGAACGCGCATGCGCAACGCTCGCCGCTCGCGAGCGACCTGCGCAAGAACTGGCGGCACTACGTGATCCTCGGCGCCAGCAATTCGGCGATACCGTTCCTGCTTTTCGCGTTCGCCGCGCAGACGCTGTCGGCGTCGCTGTTGTCGGTGCTGAATGCGACGGCGCCGATCTTTGCGGCGCTGATCGCGTCGCTGTCGAGGCGCGCGCTGCCCCCGGCGAGGACCGCGCTCGGGCTGATTCTCGGCGTGGCCGGGGTCGCCACGCTGGTGAGCGCCGATGCATTGATGCTGCAGCCGGGCGCGGCGCTCGCGCTGCTGGCGGCGCTCGGCGCCTCGCTGTCTTACGGGATCGCGTCGACGTATGCGAAATCGGCCGGCCACGTGGCGCCGTTTTCGAACGCGCTCGGAAGCATGTGGGCCGCGACGCTGTTGATCGCACCCGCGGTGCCATTCTTCCCGGCACATGCGGCGGCGAACGCCGGTGTCGTATGGGCCGTGCTCGGCCTCGGGGTGCTCTGCAGCGGCGTCGCGTATCTGCTGTACTTCCGGCTCATCGCCGATCTCGGGGCGGCGTCGGCGCTCACCGTCACGTTCCTGATTCCAGTGTTCGGCGTGCTGTGGGGACGCGTGTTTCTCGGCGAGCCGGTCGGCCGCTACACGGTGGCGGGCGCGCTGACCGTCATTGTTGGAACGGCGCTCGTGACCGGCTTCTCGCCGCGGATGCTGCGCATGCGCAGGGCGTGATCCGGGCGCTGGAACGTCGGTCGGCCCGCGCAGCCGATTTCGAGGCCGCCTCTAGAACTTGCCGTACCGGTGGTACGCCTGCACGGGGTCCATGCCTGCAACGAGCGCGTCGCGCATCTCGCTCTCGGTCGCAACGACCGCTTCGGTGCGCGCGACGGCTTCCTCGGCGAATGCGCGTGGAATGATCACCACGCCATCGCGATCGCCGAGCAGGTAATCGCCGGTGTCGATCGTGACGTCGCCGATCGTGACCGGTTCGCCGAAGCGATCGGGAATCCAGCGCTCGACGATGTCCGCCGGCGTGAGAAAGGCGCAAAACACCGGGAAGCCGTGCGCAAGGACGAGATCGGTGTCGCGCGACCCGCCGTCGACGACGTAACCCAGCACGCCGCGCGCGGCGAGCGTTTGCGCGGACAATTCGCCCATCAGCGCAATCTCGTGGTTGTGCGGCTGGCACACGACGACATGTCCGCGCGGCGCCTGCGCAAGGAGCGTGCACCAGCCAAGCAGCGTTTCGTCGCGCGACTTCGTGCGGTCGATGTGCCCATCGACCGTCCATACGGGGCCCGCAAGGCGGGTTCCGGGCGCGATCGCCTTGATCGCGGGTGGAAGCACGAAGCGCTCGACGCCCATGGCGCGCAGCACGTCGTGCACGGCACCCGAATAGCAGGCGCGTAGCCGCTCGCCGAGATCGTCGTGTGCAGGCGCGCCGGCGCTTTCACCCGTTGCGCTCACGCGGCGCGCTTCCAACCGCCGATGATCGCACCGGCGAGCGCCAGCCCCACGACGACGTAAGCCGAGTTGATGAGCCACAGCGTGACCGAACGGGCCTCGAAGCCGTAGTTGAGCGCCAGCGTTGCGGCGACGAAGCCGACCGCGACGATGGCGCCGACGCGCAAGCCGTCGAACAGCGTGGCGGCCTGCAGCCGATGCATGAGCCACGCGAGCGTGTAGCACATCACGAGGATCGCCACGAAGCCCACGACATACGGGAGCGGCGACGCGCCGTGCTCGCGTGATAGCTCCTCCATCGACTTGCCGATCGCGGCGACCCACGGTGCCGCCATCACGCTGTACCAGATGGCACCCAGCACGAAGAACACGATCGAGGCAATCCATACCGCTACATGTCTTCCTGTGCTCACGGCGCGCTCCCTCGTCAGGCAAGGCCGTATTTCACCACAGCCGCGAGGTGCGCTGCGTCCTGGGGAGGCCGGCGCATCTGTCGTACCGCACGGCGCAGCGTTGCAGTCGGGGTGCGCCTTGCGACCGGTCGAAACCCGGGATGATTGCCCTTTGCGGGTTGCCGGCAGATTTCGCGCACACACCGCGCCCGGATCGGTTACGATCGCTTCCGTTCGGCCGTGCCGCTCGACCGCGAGGGCTCCTGCCCAGCGGACGGCACGATCGCGGCGTCCGGGGAGGAACAATGCGATTTCAGCGCAAACGTAATGCGGCCGCGCTTCTGTTACCGGCACTCGGAGCGAGCTTGCTCGCTTCGGCGGCCGTGCATGCGCAAACGCCGCCGGGTGCCGACGCAAGCACGGCGACACCACCCACGCAGCCCGACATCCGTATCGAGGTGACCGGCTCCAACATCAAGCGCGTGGAGAACGAGGGCGCGTTGCCGGTCACCGTGATCACCCGGCGCGACATCGAGCGCTCCGGCGCGACGACGGCGATGGAGCTGCTGCAGCAGGTTTCGGCGAACAGCAGCCTGAACGCGGTGACCCTCGGCAACTCGGTCGGCGCCGTGACGTTCTCCGCGCAAACGGCATCGCTGCGCGGGCTGGGTGGCGGACGCACGCTGGTGCTGATCAACGGGCATCGTCTCGACAGCTTCGCCGGCGAGATCCCCGGCGTCCAGGGCGTGAATCTCAGCGCAATTCCGTTCCAGGCGATCGAGCGCGTCGAGATACTGAAGGACGGCGCGTCGGCGATCTACGGCTCGGACGCGATCGGCGGCGTCATCAACTTCATCACGCGCAGCGACTACACCGGTGCCGAAGCCACGGCTTTCTACGGCACGCCGACGCGCGGCGGCGGCGGCGATCAATGGCAGGCGAGCGGCAGCGCCGGCTTTGGCGATCTCGCCAAGGACGGCTGGAACGCCTTCCTGTCCGCACAGTACAACGAGCAGAAATCGCTCGACCAGGTGGACCGGAATTTCTCGAACACGTCGTACCGGCCCGACATCGGCTTCTTCGCCATTTCGCCGAACAGCAACCCGGGGCGCATTGCCACGGGCGGCATCGGCGTCATCACCAACCGCGGCGGCACGCCGCGTCCCGCGCTTTCGCCGCAGGACTGCGCACCGAGCCGCTTCTTCAGCGACGACATTCTCGGCACCGACTGCTTCTTCGATCCGGCGGTCCTGAGCGGCGTCAACATGATCCCGCACGAGAAGACGTGGAACTTCTTCGGCAACGCGCAATTCCGGATCAACGCCGATTGGCAGGCGTACGTGACCGCGCTCTATGCGCGCGACGAATCGCATCTCGTGATCCAGCCGGGCCCGGTGTCGAGCCTCTTCAACTACGGGCCGCAGAGCAACATCCCCGCGGCGATCACGCTGCAGCCGTCGAGCCCGTTCTATCCGCATTCGCTGGCCGCGCAGGCGGGCGTGGACGGCGAGCCGCTGGACATCTGGTATCGGACCTTCGACAACGGCTTTCGCGACACGACCGACACCAACGAGAACTGGGAGATCGTGAGCGGCGTCAAGGGATCGTGGCGCGGCATGGACTGGGACGGCTCGCTCTTCTACGCGCGCGGCGATACCACGCAGCGCGTGAACAACGGCCTGCAGGATTACACGCGGCTCTTGCCGATCCTCAACAGCGGCAACGTGAACTTCTTCGGGCCCAACACGCCCGACGTGATCGCGCTCGAGCGGTCGGCGAATTTCACCGGCGACGCATTCCACGGCACGTCGAAGAACTACGGCGGCCAGGTCAAGACGTCGGGTACCGCGTACGAGCTGCCCGCGGGCGCGCTTGCGTTCGCCGTCGGCGTCGAGGCACGCAAGGAAGAGTTCGAGCAGACGGTCGATCCCGCGCTCGCCAACGGCGACATCACCGGCTACCCCGGAGCGCTGAAGTCGACCGGACTCAAGGACCGCAAGCAGATGGCGGCCTTCGGCGAGCTCGACATCCCGATCGTCAAGACGCTCGAAGGCGACGTCGCGATCCGCTACGATCACTACAGCGATTTCGGCGGCACGACCAATCCGAAGTTCGGCCTGCGCTGGCAGCCGACGCGCACGTTGCTCGTGCGCGGCTCGTACGGGACCGGCTTTCTCGCGCCAAGCCTCTACAACCTTTTTGCGCCGAGATTCGGCGGCGTCACGCAGGCGGGAACCAGCGATCCGATTCGCTGCCCGGTCACCGGCGATACGGGGGTCGACTGCAACACGCAGTTCGGCGTGGTGTTTGGCGGCAACGCGAATCTCAAGCCCGAGGAATCGGAGCAGACGAGCGTCGGCGTCGTCGTCGAGCCGATTCCCGGCGGCACGTTCTCCGTCGACTGGTTCAAGATCAACCTCAAGAACGCGATCGTCAACGGCATCTCGCCCTCGGCGATCCTCGGCGACCTCGCGCAGTTCGGCAGTCTCGTGACACGCGCGCCGCCGGACCCGGCCTTCCCCGACCTGCCCGGGCGCATCACCCAGATCGACCAGACGTTCATCAATCTGGGCGCGCTGCGCATCCAGGGTCTCGACGTCGAGGGCCGTTACCGCACGCCGGCGCAGCCGTGGGGCCGCCTGTCGTTCAGCATCGCGGGCACGTACTACCTGCGCTACGACGTGCAGAACACCGACCTGTCGTATAGCGGAACGGTGGGCACCGCGCTCGGCACCGTGACGACCGGCGTGATCCCGCGCTGGAAGCACTATGCGTCGGTCTCGTGGGACCGGGGGCCGTGGTCGCTCACGCTCGCGCAAACGTACCAGACGTCGTACACCGACCAGAATCCCGACATCGAGGGCAACCCGCGCACCGTCGGCTCGCTGAGCCTGTGGGATATGCAGGGGTCGTATTCGGGCTTTCGGAACTGGAAGCTGACGCTCGGCGTGAAGAACCTGTTCGATCGCGATCCGCCGCTGTCGAATCAGCTGACCTCGTTCATTGCCGGGTTCGATCCGTCGTACTACGATCCGCGCGCGCGGTTCGTCTACGGCAGCGTCGCGTACCGGTTCAAGTAGCGGGGCACCGGCTAGGCGAAGAGCTCGCCCTGCCGCTCGGCCGCGTCGGGCCGCGGTGGACGAAAGCGCGACACGTCGAGGCCGGTGTGCTCGCGGCCGCGGTTGAGTCCGAGGCGCTGGCACGCGATCGCGAAGCGCCTTTCGAGCAGCGCGGCGAGCGTGCCGTTGCCGCGCATTCTCGTCCCGAACGCCGAATCGTAGTCGCGACCGCCACGCATCTGCTGCACGAGGCTCATGACGTGCCCCGCCCGAAGCGGGTAATGCACGTCGAGCCATTCGCGAAACAGCGGCGCGACTTCACGCGGCAGCCGCAGCAGCACCCAGCCTGCGCTTTGCGCACCATGGGCGGCCGCAGCCTCGAGGATCGCCTCGAGGTCGCGGTCGTTGAGCTGCGGAATGACCGGCGCCACCATGACGCCCACCGGGATGCCGGCGTCGGCAAGCGTCCTCAACGCCTGAAGGCGGCGATGCGGCGCGGCCGCGCGCGGCTCCATCCGGCGCGCAAGCGCGCGGTCGAGTGTGGTGACCGACAGATAGACGCGCGCCATGCGTTTTTGCGCCATCGGCGCAATGAGGTCGATGTCGCGCTCGACGAGCGCCGACTTGGTGACGATCGTGAACGGATGCTCGTGCAGGGCGAGCACTTCGAGCACCGAGCGCGTGACCTTCCATTCGCGCTCGATCGGCTGGTACGGATCGGTGTTGGTGCCGAGCGCGATCGGATCGCAGCGGTAGCCAGGCTTCGCGAGCTCGGCGCGCAGCAGATTCGCGGCGTCGGGCTTCGCGAACAGCTTCGTCTCGAAGTCGATGCCCGGCGACAGGTCGAGGTAGGCGTGCGACGGCCGCGCGAAGCAGTAAATGCAGCCATGCTCGCAGCCCTGGTACGGATTGACCGACTGCGTGAACGGCACGTCGGGCGAGTCGTTGTGCGCGATGATGGTCCGCGCGCGCTGGATGGTGACGACGGTACGGATCGGCGGCGGCGGCTCGTCGCCGGGCTCGCCCGGTTGCGGCCAGCCGTCGTCGTACGGCGCGCGCGCGTCGGCGCGAAAGCGATTTGCCGGATTGAACGTGGCACCCCGGCCCTTGGCAGGCGCCGGCGGCGCATCCTTTGTCGTCATCGTTCGACGGCCGCTGAAAATCGTGAGGGAAGCCGCCGGCGAACCGCTTCGCGCCGAGCGTCGCTTTTCGTACCGTATGAATATACGGCATCGCGCGCACGATGTACAGCGGGGCCGATAATCGACGGCGGAGGAAGGCGATGACTGCGAACGATGAATGAGCGCGCCGCGCGCGAGGTCGTGCTCGTCCGCGCGATCGAGACGGCCGACGGCGCACGCGAACTCTGGAGCGACGCCGACCGCGCGTGGGCCGGGCGCACCGCGGCCGAAATCGTCGGCGAGAAGGCAACCGACGACGCGTTCCTCGGCCGCCGCGCAACGCTCGTGCTCGAGCGCCTCGCCGAGCGATTCCCGAAAGTGCGGGCGCTGTCGCACGTGCCGGTGCTGCGCGGCTGGCTCGCACCCGTGGCTGCCGGCTGCGCCTTCGTGATCGGCGTCGCCGGTGTCGATCTTGGTTCCGGTCGGATCGTCAACCTCCTCGCGCCGCCGGTGCTGGCACTGCTCGTGTGGAATCTTGCCGTGTACGTGGCACTCGCCGTGGCGGCGACGCGCCGGCGACGCGACGCGCA
>DASSVX010000245.1:0-2535 GCA_035705655.1 Casimicrobiaceae bacterium | reverse complement strand
ACGAGCAATCGATGACGGTGCTCGTCGCCGGACGGTTTGAGCTCGACGTCGCAACGCCCTGCGTCATGGGCATCCTGAACGTCACGGGCGACTCGTTTTCCGGTGACGGGCGACTCGATCATGCCGCGGCGATCGCCCACGGGCGCGCGATGCTGCGGGATGGCGCGCGTATCGTCGACGTCGGGGGCGAGTCGACGCGACCCGGCGCAGCGCCGGTCGACGAAGCCGAAGAGCTGCGCCGTGTGATTCCCGTCATCGAAGCGCTCGCTGCGGAAGGTGCGTGCGTATCGGTCGACACGATGAAACCGAGCGTGATGCGCGAAGCGATCGCCGCTGGCGCGTCCATGATCAACGACGTCAACGCGCTGCAGACACCCGGCGCGGTCGGCGTCGCCGCGGCGTCGAACGCCGCCGTCTGCCTGATGCACATGCAGGGCGAGCCGGCGACGATGCAGACCGCGCCCGCCTATGCGGATGTCGTGACCGAAATCCGGGCATTCCTGCAACGCAGGGCGTCAGCGTGCATCGACGCCGGCATCGACAAACGCGGGATCGTCGTCGATCCCGGAATCGGCTTCGGCAAGACGCCCGCCCATAATCTGGCGCTGCTGCGTCGACTGGACGCACTTGCTGCACTTGGATTTCCGCTCCTCGTTGGCATTTCGCGCAAGGCGACGCTCGGACTCATCACGGGTCGCGAAGTGGGCGAGCGCGCCGCGGCGAGCGTCGCCGCTGCACTTGCCGCAGCCGTGCGCGGGGCACGGATCCTGCGTGTGCACGACGTGCGGGAGACGGTCGACGCGCTGGCAGTCTGGAATGCGATCGAGCCGTGGCCTGCATCCAGCCCATCACGAAACACCGAGCAATGACCGATACCTCTGCGCGGCAGCGCCGCTTTTTCGGAACCGACGGGATGCGGGGACGCGTCGGCGATCCACCAATCACGCCGGACACGGTCCTCAAGCTCGGCTGGGCCGCAGGCCGCACGCTGGCGAACGCGGACGGCGCGCGGGCCGAGCGCCCTGCGGTGCTGATTGGCAAGGACACGCGGATCTCCGGCTACCTGCTCGAGGCGGCGCTCGAGGCGGGATTGGCCGCGGCAGGTGTCGACGTCTACCTGTGCGGACCATTGCCGACGCCGGCGATCGCTTATCTGACGCGCGCGCTGCGGCTATCCGCCGGCATCGTCATCAGCGCGTCACACAACCCGTTCGACGACAACGGCATCAAGTTCTTTTCCGGCGGTGGTGCGAAGCTCGCTGACGACGTCGAGCTCGCGATCGAGCAGCGCATGGACGAGCCGCTCGCGTGCGCGCCGGCGGCCGAGCTCGGGAAGGCGTTTCGCGTGGGCGATGCGGCCGGACGCTACATCGAATTCTGCAAGAGCACGTTCCCGAACGAGCGCGATCTTCGCGGTTGCAAGATCGTCGTCGATTGCGCGCATGGCGCCGGTTACCACGTTGCGCCACCGGTATTCCACGAGCTTGGCGCCGACGTCGTTGCAGTCGGCGACGCGCCGAATGGCACCAACATCAACGCGGGCGTCGGTGCGACACATCCGGAATATCTCGCCGAGCAGGTGCGCGCGAACGGCGCCGATTTCGGCGTTGGCTTGGACGGTGACGGTGATCGGCTCGTGATGGCCGACAGCCAGGGGCGGTTGTACGACGGCGATCAATTGCTCTATGTCATCGCACGCGATTATCAGCGCCGCGGCGTGTTGACCGGCGGCGTCGTTGGAACGCTGATGAGCAATCTTGGCTTCGAGCAGGCGTTGACGCGCATGGGCATCCGACTGCTCCGCGCCAAAGTCGGCGACCGTTACGTATTGGAGCAATTACTTGCGCGTGGCTGGCAACTGGGCGGCGAGAACTCGGGTCACCTGATCTGCCTCGACAAGCACACGACCGGCGACGCGATCGTCGCCGCGCTCGCGGTGCTTCGCGCGGTGATCGAGCAGCGCACAACGCTTGCCGATGCGACGCAGCCCGTCGCGCTCTTCCCGCAGCGCCTCATCAACGTACCCGTCAAGCGCGGCTGGGATTATCGCGGCAGCGTGGCGGCGACCGAAGCAGAACGCACCGCGATCGCCGCGCTCGGCTCATCGGGCCGCGTGCTGCTGCGCGCGTCGGGCACCGAGCCCGTTTTGCGCGTCATGGTCGAGGCGCGCGAGCGGTCCCTCGCCGATGAGCATGCCGAAGCGCTCGCGCATGTCATCGCGACAGCCGCGGGGCAGGCACTATAGATTCCAGCAGGCTTTAATCCGCACCGCGCATATTGCTTGCGCCTGGCAACTATAATTCGCCGATGGTCGCCGTCACGCACGCCGCGCCGCAAGCTGCCGCGCCGCAGGCGGTTTCCGCGTGGCTCGATTCCGTTGCCTCGACGTACGGCGCGCCCGCGCGTGCCACGCTCGAGCGCGCGATCGCGCTCGCGCGCGAGCGCTGTGGCGACGCCGTCATGCCCGATGGCGAGAGTGTCCTTGCGCGCGCGCTCGGCACCGCGTCGATCCTCGCCGCGATCCGCCTCGACGTC
>DASSVX010000244.1:0-5306 GCA_035705655.1 Casimicrobiaceae bacterium | reverse complement strand
CCTCGACGTGGCCCGGCCGTGCGAGCTTGACGGCCAGGTTGCACGGCGTTGCGCCATAGAGGTCCGACAGCACGGCGACGCCTTCGCCCGTGTCGAGCGCGGCTACCGCGTCGCGCGCTTTGGGCAACAGCGCGCTCGGATCGTCGTCGGCGGAAACAGGGAACACCTCGAACTGCGGCGGACGCGCGCCGAGCACGTGCGTGACCGCAGCGACGAGGCTTTGTCCGAGCTCGCCGTGCGCGACGATCAGGACGCCGATCACCGGGATTCGCAGGCGCGAACGAGCGCGCTGGCGAAGCGCTCGCCCACGTCGAATCCCGACTGCTCCGAGATCTCGACGAAGCACGTCGGGCTCGTCACGTTGACCTCGGTCAGGTACGGCCCGATCACGTCGATGCCGGTGACGAGCAGGCCCGCGCGCCACAGGGGCGCCGCGAGCGCCTCGCCGATCTCGCGGTCGCGCGGCGAAAGGGGTTGCGCCACGCCGCGTCCGCCAACGGCCAGGTTGCCGCGGGTTTCACCGGGCTTCGGGATGCGCGCGAGCGAGTAAGGCACCACCTCACCGGCGATCAGCAGGATGCGCTTGTCGCCGTCGACGATGTCGGGAATGAAGCGCTGCGCCATGACCGTTCGCGCGCCGTGCTGCGAAACGGTTTCGACGATCACGTTGCGATTCGGGTCCGCCTCGCGCACCCGGAATACCGACGCTCCACCCATGCCGTCGAGCGGCTTGACGATGACGTCGCGGTGCTCGTCGATGAAGGCGCCGATTCGCGCTTCGTCGCGCGTGACGAGCGTGGGCGCGATGAATTCGCGGAAATCGGCGATCGCGAACTTCTCGTTGAAGTCGCGAATGGCGCGCGGGCGGTTGAATACGCGCGCGCCTTCGCGCTCGGCGGCCTCGAGCAGGTACGTCGAGTAGACGTACTCCATGTCGAACGGCGGGTCCTTGCGCATCAGGATCGCCGTGAAATCCTTGAGCGCGCGGTCTTCCTCGTCGCCCGCCGTGAACCAGTCGTGATCGTCGCCGTGCAGGGTGAGCGAACGCACGCGTGCACGCGTTGCGCCATCGCGCCAGGAGATGACCGACTGCTCGAGGGCATACACGCGGTGGCCGCGGGCCGCAAGCGCGCGCATCATGGCGACGCTCGTGTCCTTGTAGGCCTTCAGCAGCGGCAGCGGGTCGAGGACGAACGCGAAATCCATGCATCAGGCCATGGGCGGGAGCGAAGCGGTCAATCGTACCTTATCCACCGGCCTGCTCGCGCCCGCGGGTTCGCCTGATGAGGACGCTTCGCGCCGGCGCGTGGTCACGCGTCCGGCGCGGCTCGCATCTCGCGCCACGGCATCACGTGTATCGCGTCGGCAAGCAGCGACACGCGCGCATCGACGCCGACCGCAATGCCGTTGCGCCGCGCGACGTGTGCCGGCACGCGGAGCGTGACCAGCGCATCGTTGGCAACCGGGACGCGGATGCCGATCGTCGTGTCGTCACCGAGCGTGACGCATTCGCGGACGATGCCGGACACCGGATTCTCGTGCTCGCCACGCGACGGCCGATCGCGGCGGTGGAGCACGATCCCGCTCACCGGAACGGTCCAGTTCACCCGGGTCCCGGGCGCGCACGCCGGGGCATGTGCAACCTCCAGCACGACACCCTGCCAGTCGATCACGGTTCGCCCTTGCGCCGGCTCGTGGCCCTGCACCGTCGCCTCGAAAACGTTGCGCAGATCGACGAGGCGCGCGACGAGCGCGTCGGCGGGGCGCGTCATCACGTCCTGCGGCGTGCCGATCTGCAGCGTGCGCCCGCGATGCAGGATGCACATCCGGTCGGCGAGCATGGCCGCTTCGTCGAGATCGTGCGTGACGAGCACGATCGGCATCGCGAGGCTGCGGCGCAACTCGGCGAGCTCGCGATAGAGCTTCTGCCGCGTGACGCGATCCACCGCGGCGAACGGCTCGTCGAGCAGCAGCGCCTGCGGGTCGCGTGCGAGCGCGCGTGCCATCGCGACCCGTTGCTGCTGGCCACCCGACAGCTGGCTCGGTCGCCGGTGCTCGAGTCCCGCCAGATGCACGCTCGCGAGGAGCTCGCGCGCCCGCGCGGCGCGGATGCCGCGTGACCGGTGGCCGAGCGCCGCCTGCACGTTGCCAAGGGCGCTGAGATGCGGAAACAGCGCGTAGTGCTGGAACACGAGGCCGACGGACCGCGCCTGCGGCGTCGCGTTGATGCGCCGGCCGCTGTCGAGCCATACGCTTCCCCCGCAGGCGATCGTCCCGCGCGCGCCGCGCTCGAGGCCGGCGATGCAACGCAGCAGCGTCGACTTGCCGCTGCCCGAGGGCCCGGTCAGCGCGAGCACTTCGCCGGCGGCGCAGTCGAACGACGCGTCGAGCGGAACGGGGAGCGGCTGCGAGACACGAACCGACAGCCCGCGCTCATCCACGCGCCGGCTCCGCGCGCCACTGCGTGGAGTACGCAATCGCGATCGCGAACAGCGACAGGACCAGCAGCACCGCGGCCATCAGGCCCGCGGCCCGCGTGTCGAACGCCTGTACGCGGTCGTAGATCGCGATCGCGAGCGTGCGCGTCTCGCCGGGAATGTTGCCGCCGACCATGAGCACCACGCCGAACTCGCCGAGCGTGTGCGCGAAGGTCAGCACGAGCGCCGAGAGCACGCCCGGCCAGGCGAGCGGCAGCTCGATGTCGGCGAAGATGCGCCACGGGCTCATGCCGCAGCAGGCGGCGGCCGGACGCACGTCGACCGGGATCGCCTCGAACGCGCGCTGCATCGGCTGGATGGCGAACGGCAGGTTGAAGATCACCGAGGCGACGAGCAATCCGGCGAAGCTGAACGCAAGCGGATGGCCGACGAGCGCGTCGAATGCGCGGCCGAGTGTTCCGCGCGTGCCGAACGCCGAAAGCAGGTAGTAGCCGAGCACCGTGGGCGGCAGCACGAGCGGCAGCGCGAGCGCTGCCTCGGCGAGTCGGCGGCCCGGAAAGCGATGCCACGCAAGCGCGCGGCCGGCGAGAATGCCGACCGGCAAAAGGATGACAACCGTGCAGCCGGCGAGCCTCAGCGACAAAGTGAGCGCTTGCCAATCCATCGTCAGGTTGGGGCGCGGGGTGAGGCGGACGCGGGCTCGCGGACCTGCGGCTCGAGCCCGTAACGCGCGAAGATCGCCTGCGCCCCGGGCGTGAGGATGAATGCCGCGAATTCGCGCGCCGTCGTGCCCGCTCCCTTCAGGATCACCATCCGCTGGTCGAGCGGCGCGTGATCGGTGGCGGGAAGGAGCACCGCGTGGCCGCGTGCGGCAACGCCCGGCTCGCCAATCAGCGAATAGGCAACGATGCCTGCCTGCGCCGCGCCGCTGGCGGCGAACTGCGCGGCCTGGCTGATGTTTTCGCCGAGCACCAGATGCGGCTCGATGCGCGGCCACAGACCGGCATGCTCGAGCACCTGCTGCGCCGCCCGGCCGTAGGGCGCGAGTGCCGGGTTGGCGATGGCGAACTTGCGCAAGCGTCCGTCGCTCAGCGCGGCGGCGACATCGCGCAGCCCGGCGTCGGCCTTGATCGGCGAGCCGATGGGCACGAACAGCGCGAGCCGCCCGACGGCATAGACCACGCCCGGCCCGATCGTGCGCTGCTCGCGCACCAGCGCCTCGGCGTAGCCGGCGTCGGCCGACAGGAACACCTCGAACGGCGCACCATCGGCGATCTGGCGACGGAAGTTGCCCGACGAGCCGAATGCGAGGCGCACGTCGTGGCCGCTTTCCCGCTTGAACTCCTTCGCGATGTCAGTGAGCGCAAACTGCAGGCTCGACGCCGCGGCGATATTGGGAATATCGGCGGCACGCGCGGCGCCGGCCGCGGTCAATCCGCCGATAACAAAGACGGCGAGCGCTGCAAAGCGTCGTATACACGCATACATAACGAACCGCCGACTATAGCGCGTGCCCGGAGGGGTGTCACGCACCGCAGCGCACGCTGACAGCGGCGCCGGTTTGGTGTTTCAATGCGCGGGCCGATCCGAAGGAGCCGCCATGCACGCCGGTCGCACGCCGTATTTCCCGCAGTGGAACATACGCACCGAGGGCGTGATCGCGCCCGACGAGCGCCTGCCCGCACCGCAGACGCTCGCGCTCGGATTGCAGCACGTCGTCGCGATGTTCGGCTCGACGGTGCTGGCGCCGCTCCTGATGGGGTTTAACCCGAATGTCGCGATCCTGTTTTCCGGCGTCGGAACGCTGATCTTCTTCGTCGTCGTCGGCGCTCGCGTGCCGAGCTACCTCGGGTCGAGCTTCGCCTACATCGCCGTCGTGATCGCAGCGACGGGCTATGCGGGAAGCGGGCCCAATGCCAATCTCGGCGTGGCGCTCTCGGGCATCATCGCCTCGGGCGTCGTCTACCTCGTGATCGGTCTCGTCGTGATGGCGATCGGCTATCGCTGGATCGACCGGCTGATGCCGCCGGTGGTCACCGGCAGCGTCGTCGCGGTGATCGGCCTCAATCTGGCACCAATCGCGGTGAAGGGCATCTCGACGGCGCCGCTCGACACGTGGATCGGCCTCGCGACGATCGTGCTGGTCGGCCTCATCGCCGTGCGGGCACCCGGGCTCGCGCGACGCCTGCCGATCCTGCTCGGCGGCATCGGCGGCTATCTCGTCTACGCGCTTTGCACGAACGTGCTCGGCCTCGGCAAGCCGATCGACTTCAGTGCGGTCGCCGGCGCAGCGTGGATCGGACTTCCGTCGCTGACGGCGCCCGTGTGGAACGCGCAGGCCATCGGGCTGATCGCCCCGGTGGCCGTCGTCCTCGTCGCCGAGAATCTCGGGCACATCAAGGCGGTCGCCGCGATGACGGGGCGCAATCTCGACGCGTATCTCGGGCGCGCGTTCGTCGGCGATGCCCTCGCCACGATCGTCGCCGGGTCGGGCGGCGGCACGGGGGTGACGACGTACGCCGAGAACATCGGCGTCATGGCGGTCACGAAGGTGTACTCGACGCTGCTCTTCGTCGTGGCGGCGATCTTCGCCATCGTGCTCGGCTTCTCGCCGAAATTCGGCGCGCTGATCGCGACCATTCCCGGCCCGGTGCTGGGTGGCCTCGCGGTCGTCGTCTTCGGGCTCATCACCGCAACCGGCGGACGCATCTGGGTGCAGAACCGTGTCGACTTCTCGCGTGCGCGAAACCTCGTCACCGCTGCGGTGACGCTGACGTTCGGCGCCGGTGACCTCGGGATCAGGCTCGGCGGCTTCACGCTCGGCGGCATCGGCACCGCGACGTTCGGCGCAATCATCCTGTACCAGCT
>DASSVX010000243.1:0-7941 GCA_035705655.1 Casimicrobiaceae bacterium | reverse complement strand
GGCCAGCCGGTACTGCGGGTTGAACGCCATCGGCGACCACTCGACACCGCCATTGGCGCCGGGCAGCATGCGCGCCCCCGTGGGCGTGGGCAGCACCCACATGTTCTCCTGCGGAATCATCGCCTCGGAAAAGCGGATCAGCTTGCCCGACGCGCGATCGTTGACGTAGACATGGCCGGTCTTGCCGCCGTGGATCACGACGTCGGTGACCTTGCCGCTCGCATCCTTCGCCTGCGTCAGGATCGTCGCGCTGACGGCGTCGAGGTCCCACACGTCGTGCGGCACGTACTGCGAGTGCCACTTGTAGGCGCCGGTTTCGAGATCGACGGCAACCATCGAGTCGGTGTACAGGTTGTCGCCGGGCCGGATCGCACCGTAGAGGTCGGGCGACGGGTTGCCGACGACGAAGTAGATCGTGTGCGTCTTGCGGTCGACCGACGGCGTCATCCATACGCCGCCGCCGAGCGTCTGGAAGAACGACGAATCCTTGGCGAGCGCCGCCTTCTCGGCCGCAATGTCGCGATGCAGGTCGCGGCCGGTCGCATCCTTCTCGGCCCACACCCCTTCCTGGCCCTTGTCGGGAATGCTGTAGAACGTCCACAGCAGGTGGCCGTCCTTCTCGTCGAACGCCTTGACGAAGCCGCGGATGCCGTATTCGCCGCCGTTCGTGCCGATCAGCACCTTGCCCTCGACGACGGTGGGCGCCATCGTTTCCGAATAGCCCTTGTCGGGATCGGCGATCTGCGTTTCCCACAGCACCTTGCCGGTCTTCGCGTCGAGCGCGACGAGCTTCGCGTCGAGCGTGCCCATGAACAGGCGATCGCCGTCGATTGCCACGCCGCGATTGTTGGGACCGCAGCAGAACGTCGTGATCGGTCCCATCTTGTGCTTGTAGTGCCAGTACTCCTCGCCGGTGGTGGCGTCGATCGCGTAGACGTGGTTGAACGACGTCGTCAGGAACATGACGCCGTTGACGACGATCGGCGACGTTTCCATCGACTCGAGCACCGCGGTCTGGAAGACGAACGCGGGCTTGAGCTTGCCGACGTTGCCTGCGTTGACTTGCGTGCCGGGGTAGTAGCGCGTCTGGGCGTAGCTGCCGTTCGAGTGGATCCAGTTTTTCGAATCGGATGCCGCGTTGTCGAGCATCGCCTGCGTAACCGGTGCGAAACTCTTCGACATCGGCTTGGCGACCGTCGTGTCCGCCGTCCCCGTTTCCTGCGCGCCGACGCCAAGCGACAGCGCAAGGCCGGCCGCCACCAGCGCGACGCGGATGAGCTTCTTGTTGCGTTCGATCATCTGAGGCCTCCAGGTGCCTTGTTTTTAGGACGGTCGGAAACATGTTGCGAGGACGGTTGTGACGCCTCGGCAAACGCCGTTATAGTGCGTTTCCCCGCAAGTTGCAATCGACGCCATTGTGCACCGCAATAGCGTCCGGGCAACCCCTGGAGCGCGGGCATTGGAGAGTGTGGAATGACATCGATCGATCCTGAAGACACGCCGCGGGCGTCGCTCGGTACGCGCTGCAGAATCGCGTGGGCGACTGCCGCGCTCGCATTCGTTGCAATGCTTCTTGCCACGATGCCCGCCATGGCGATAACCGATGCCGAGCTTGCGACCAACGCACGTCTGCTCGCGTCAGCGCGCAACGACGACGCGGCCGGCGTTGCGCGCGCGTTGCGCGAAGGCGCGGCGGTCGATTCGCGCAACCGTCTCGGCGAAACGGGATTGCTGATCGCGTTGAAGAAGAACCGCGCGGACATCGCCCGCGCACTGCTCGCCGCAGGCGCCGACGTGAACCTCGCCGCGATCAATGGCGTGACGCCGCTGATGGCCGCCGCCTACACCGGCGACGTCGAGATGACGCGCACGCTTCTGGAGCGCGGCGCCGGCATCGCCGCCGTCGATCGCCTCGGCAAGAACGCGATCACCTATGCGGCGGGTGAAGGACACACGGAGGTCGTGCGGCTGCTGCTCGTGCGCGGCGTCGACCCGAATGCCATCTACCGCAACGACCTCACCGCGCTGATGTGGGCCGCCGGGTATGGCCATGCCGACACCGCGCGGGCGCTGATCGACGCGGGGGCGCGCATCGAGCTCGTGGACAATCGCGGCAAGACCGCGCTCGACATGGCGCGCGAGTTCAAGCACGCGGAAACGGTGGCCGTGCTCGAGCAGGCGCTCGCCGCGACGCCGCATCGAGCCGCCGCAGGCACCCCCGCTACGGTTCGTTGAAGTGCGGGATCGCCGCTGCGCTGCGCGGCGAGTCGGCGCGCGGCGCCAGCGTCATCCGCGCGAAGACGCCGTCGCGGCGGAACGCATGCATCAGCGCCGCGGCAACGTGCCCGACGACGAGCGTCAAAAGCACGAAGCTCGCCGCGAGATGGATGTCGCTCATCAGATCCTTCACCGCCGGCATCTTTGCCCCCCACGCGGGCAGTGTGATGCCGAACCATTTGACGGGGTAGCCGCTGAAGACGGAGCCCAGGTAACCGGCAAGCGGCATCACGAATAGCGTCGCGTACAGCGCGGCATGGTTCGCCCTGGCGGCGTACGCCTGCCAGCGCGACATCGCGGGCAGCGGCGGCGCCGGATGCGCGAGGCGCCAGCCGAGCCGGAACAGCATCAGTGCGAGGATGCACAGGCCGATCGACTTGTGCAGGTTGAACGCGTCGGCGCGCATGCCGGGCGGGCTCTTCGGAATCTGCTGCATCAGCCATCCGAACGCGAATTGCCCGAACACGATCGCGGCGACGACCCAATGGACGACGACCGCCGTCGTCGTGTAGCGCGCTACCACACCGTGTCGCATGCGCGCTCCTACAGCTTCACCTCGACGTTCGCGCCGACGAACCAGTTGCGCCCCGGCGCCGGCTCGAAAAAGCGTCCGTTGCCGTCGTCGACGATCACCGAGCCCGCGTAGTTGCGATCGAACAGGTTGTTGACGCGCACGAATGCCTTCCACGTCGCCGCGCCGTACGTCTGCCCGAAGCCGAGACGCCAGTTCATTACCGCGTACGCGGGCGCTGCGTCGGTGTTCGCCTCGTTGACGTATAGCTTGTCGGCATATTGCAGCTCGATGGCCGTGTCGAGACCGTGGAAGCGGCCGGGCGCCCACGCGAGCTCGGCGTACGCCTGCTTCGACGGCACGGCGGGGATCCGCGAGCCCGACGGCACCGGGACCGGCGACGATCCGGTGGAGAACGGTTCGGTGAATTGCGCACGAAGCCACGTGAGCGCGACATGCGCCCCGATGCCGTAGCCGAAGCGACCGTCCCATGCGGCTTCCGCACCGCGACGCCGCGTCGCCGACGCGTTCTTGTAGATCGTCCGGCCACCGGTCGCGGTGTCGACGACGATCTCGTTGCGCGTGTCGACGTTGAAGATCGCCGCCGTCAGTCGCTGGCGATCCGCGAGCCGGTACTTGAGCCCGATCTCGGTTGCGCGGCTTTGCGCCGGTTGCAGCGCGAAGTTGAGGCCACTGCCGCCCTGCCGATACGCGAGCTCGGCGAATGTCGGCGTCTCGAAGCCCTCGCCGTAGCTCGCGTACGCGTTCAGATCATCCGTCACATGGTAGACGAGCCCCGCAACCGGGCTCGTATCCTCGAAACGCCGGCTGCCGCTGTCGTCGGGATTCTGCGCGGTGACGTAATGATCGTCCGACGTGTAATGCACGTTGCTCGTGCGCACGCCGACGGTGCCGGTCCAGCGCGGCGCGAACGCCCATTCGGCCTGCGCATAGAGGTCGTTGCCGTAGACGTTGTCGTCCTCGTCGCGACGAAGATCGCCGAGATCGCCGAAATTATTGACGAAGCCCTTTCGTCGTTCGTGCTGGTGATTGAAGTCGCCCCCGACCGAGATCGTGAGCGGCCGATCGAGCGCCGCGCCGTGCCAGTCGAGCCGCACGCCGACGCCGGCGTAATCGCGGTCGAGGTCGGGCACGCCGCCCGACGAGGTCGCACCGGTCCCCGTCAGCGCAAGGTACTGGCGGATCAGTCTGCGCCCGCCATAGGTGTCGACGTGCAGCGACACGGCGTCCGAGAAGCGATGGTCGACGGCGGCGCCGATCTGCTGCTGGTTGATCGTCTTGCGCGTATCGAACAGGAACGCGGCCGGGTCGGCGCCGCGCGGGTCCGCGCTCCATTCGGCGCGCGTCAGGCCGAGCGGGTCCTGCGTCTCCGGTTGAAACTGCGTATTGCCGATCAACGTTATGCGCGTGTCGGGCGACGGGTCGATCAGCAGTTTCGCGTTCGTCAGGTCGCGCCGGGCGGACGAGTGGGCGCGATAGCCGTCGGTGACGAACTCGCTCGCCGCGACGACGCCGCCGACATATTGCCCTCGTGCGCCGAGCTTCACGCCGAGGACGCCGGTGCCGTAGCTGCCGCCGCCAGCGTTGAAGGCGAGATACGGCATGTCGGGCGGATCTTCGGTGAAGATCGAGATCACGCCCCCCGACGCATTGCCGTACAGCGCCGAGAACGGTCCGCGCAGGACCTCGATCCGCGCTGCGGAGAGCAGGCTGAAGCTGCCCGTCTGCGCCTGCCCGTCGGGCATCGTGACGGGGATCCCGTCCTGATAGATGCGAACGCCGCGTTCACCGAATGTCGCGCGCGCACCGAACCCGCGCGAGCTTATCTGCAGATCCTGCGCATAGTTCTGGCGATTCGCCACGAACACGCCGGGGATGCGCGACAGCGTTTCGGACAGATTCACCATCGGCTGAGCGTTGTGAATCGTGTCCGCGTCGATCGTGTCGACGGAGGCAGCGACGTCGAACGCGCGCTGGGCGTGCCGAGTCGCGGTCACCGTGATCGGATCGATGACCAGCGGCGTGTTTTGCGCGTCCTGCGCCCACGAAGCGGGCGCGATGATCGCGAGCAGGGGGAAGAGCGGCGCGATCGCGCCGCTCTTACGGATCCCGAAATGCAAGCCGCGTTCGTCCAAGCGCCTCCCTCCTCCGCGTACGGGCGGGGAAAATTGGTTAGCATACGAGATTCATCGACAGGGGCCAACTCCGGGGAACGTCCCCTGAAGCCTTCTTGTTGGAGCGCGCATGAAAATGCTCTGGATGTTGCGTCCTTTCCTGGTCGTTGCCGCGCTTGCTTCCGGCGGCGCGGTCGCGCAACCGATGGCCTATGCGTCGGATGAGGGCTCGGGCACCGTATCGGTGATTGACACGGCGAGCGACCAGGTGAAGGCGACGATCACGACCGGCGGCAAACCACGCGGCATCGCGGCGTCGCGCGACGGCAAGCGCGTGTATGCGAGCGACCAGACCGCGAACGGCCTCGCGGTGATCGATACCGCGAGCGGCACCGTGGTGAAGCGCGTTCCGCTGGGAAGCTCGCCCGAAGGCATCTATCTGTCGGGCGACGGACGCTGGCTCTCCGCGGCCATCGAGGAAAACAACCAGGTCGTCATCGTCGACACGGCGACGCTCGCCATCGCGAAACGCATCACGATGAAGGGAAAGAACCCCGAGCACGCCGTGTTCAGTCCCGACGGGAAGTGGCTCTACGTGAGCGCCGAAGAAGCGAACAGCGTCGACATCATCGACGTCGCGCGCGGCGAGGTCGTCAAATCGATCACCGTCGGCGATCGGCCGCGCGGCATCGGCTTCCTGCCCGACGGCACACGCGCGTATGTCGGTGTCGAGCAGGCGAATCTCATCGCCGTGATCGATGTACCGTCGCAAACGCTCGTGACGACGATCAAGGCCGGCGTGCGCTCCAACGGCGTTGCCGTGCATCCGGACGGCAAGCACGTCTACGTCTCGGCGGGCGGCGACGGCACGGTGCAGGTGATCGACACCGCGACGAACACGATCAGCGCCACCATTCCGGTCGGCAAGCGGCCATGGAACATGGCGCTCACCCCCGACGGACGCAAGCTCTACGTCGCGTGCGGACGCTCGAACGCGGTGGCCGTGATCGATACCCAATCGAACCGCAAGGTCGCCGACGTTCCGGTGGGCCAGTTGCCCTGGGGTGTGGCGATTCCGTAAGGGCTGGGGTCAGAGACGAATTTCCCCGCGCTGTCGTCCCGATGAAAACATGCATGTCGGGAAATTCGTCTCTGACCCCATCGCGGTGACCTCCTTCCGTTGTGCGCTCGGCGCCGTCGCACTGTCCATTGCGGTGCCTGCCGGCGCCGCCGACAATTCTGCCGAAATCTTCGAGCTTCCGTCGGTGAATGTCGTCGGTACGGCACCGCTGCCCGGACTCGGCACCCCGCTTCGCGACGTCCCCGCGAACGTGCAGATCTTCGATAATCGCCTGTTCGCGCGCAGGCGTTCGCTGACGCTCACGCAGTTCCTCGACCTCGACGCCAACAGCGTCGGCGCCGCATCCGGCCAGGGCAATGCGTTCCAGCAGTCGCTCAATTTCCGCGGCTTCGCCGCGTCGCCGCTGCTCGGCACGCCGCAGGGCGTGTCGGTGTTCCAGGACGGCGTGCGCATCAACGAAGCGTTCGGCGACGTCGTCAACTGGGACCTGCTTCCGCGCTCGGCGATTTCGACGGTGCAACTGATCCCCGGATCGGTCCCCGCGTTCGGCCTCAATACGCTCGGCGGGGCGCTCGCGATCTACACGAAGAGCGGCGCGCAATATCCGGGATTGGCCGTCGAAGCTTCCGGCGGCATGTTCGGCCGCCGCGCGCTCGAATTCGAGTACGGTGCGGCGACCGGACATCTCGATGCGTTCGCCACCGGGAATTTCTCCGACGACGACGGGTGGGCGCAGCACAATGCCAGCCGCGTTCGGCAGTTCTTCGGGAAGGTGGGCTGGGAGGACGACCGGTCGAATCTCGACGTCAGCCTGACGCTTGCGGACAACGCGCTCCAGGGTGCACAGACGCTGCCGCTGTCGTTTCTCGACCGTCCGCGCGAGTCGTACACCTACCCCGACCTGAACCAGAACCGCCTTGCGTTCATCGTCGCCAAGGGGAGCCGGTTCGTCGGCGAGTCGCAACTGATCGACGCGAACGCGTACTACCGCCGCTTTCGCAACACGAACGTCAGCAGCAACGTCAACGACGATTACGGCGCTGTCGACCCCGATACGGGCGACGTGCGAACCAATCCGGCGACGAACGATCGCGCGACGATCGACGAGTCGTCGTACGGCGGCGCCCTGCAGTGGACAATGCGCACGAAGCTCGCCGGCCGCTCGAACCAATGGGCGATCGGCGGGGGAGCCAACGCCGCGACGACGCATTTCGGGCAAGCATCGCAGCCGGCGGCGTTCACGAGCGATCGCGGAACGATCGGTACCGGAAGCTACGCCGACACGACGGTCGTCGCGCTGCGCAACGTCAACGCGGGCGTGTATGCGTCGGACACGTTGTCGCTCACCGGCACCTGGACGCTCACCGCGTCGGCGCGCTACGACGTCGCGCGCGTCGTGATCGAGGACCGGAGCGGTCGCGACAGCGCGTTGAACGGCACGAACACGTTCGCGCGGCTCAATCCCGCAATCGGCGCGAACTTCAATCCGACGCCATCGTTCACCGCGTATGCGAGCTACAGCGAGGGCATGCGCGCTCCGACACCGGTCGAGCTGACCTGCGCCGATCCGGGCGCGCCGTGCAAGCTGCCGAACGAATTCCTCGCCGATCCGCCGCTCGCGGAAGTCGTCTCTTCGACGATCGAGGCCGGCGCGCGCGGCAAGTGGCGCGCGGGGACCTGGTCGGCCGCGATCTACCGCACGGACCTGCGCAACGACCTCGCCTTCATCGCCAGTGGCGCCGGCGCCTCGAACGCCGGCTATTTCCAGAACGTCGGGCGTACGCGGCGCCAGGGGATCGAGCTTGGCGGGAGCCTGCGCATCGAGCCCGTGACGATCGCGCTCCGCTACAACGCGATCGATGCACGCTTCCGCTCGACGTTCGACGCGGCAAGCCCCGACAATTCCGAGGCGGATGAAAACGGCGGCATCGTCGTCC
>DASSVX010000242.1:0-3624 GCA_035705655.1 Casimicrobiaceae bacterium | reverse complement strand
CCGGCCTGCGCCAGGGGAGGTTGCGGTTCCTTCAGTGCATCGGCGTCAGCTTGTCGTACAGAAACTCCGGCGTGAAATCCTGGCCGTCGAGCCAGGCAATCGACGCAAGTCCGTAGTCGAGGTAGAACTGCGAGAAGCGGTCGCGATCCCGCAGCGGCTCGAGCTCTTCGCCATGCAGCTCGTCCGCGAGGTCGACCACGCCTTTGCGCCCGTCGTTGAACTCCAACCAGACCTTGTAGTCACCGAGCCAGCGTGCGTCCACCACGTGTCGGGGTGCATACTCGTACCGGGCCAACAGGAACCTCCTTTCGCGAAGTAGATGGCTCGCGCGGCCGGCCACGGATTCGCACCGCAATGCGCGGGCGGCGGACGGTCGCATCACACCGGGAACCCAGTCCTGGGAAAAATCGGCGCGCGGCAAACGACCGGACAACGGCCGCGCGCCCCCAGTAGAACAACTGCCGGCCGTTGTCGGCCGTTTCGGTCGTGCTGGTCCCTGGCGCGTCCACGCCAACATCGCGTCCTGTCTGGGTTCGCGCGGGTCCATCGTCCCGGTGCCGCCGCGCCATGCTCTCGAAGGCATTGCTGACTGTCGCGTCACCGGTTCACCGAATCTCGTCGGGCGCCGTGCCGGTGAGAATCCACCGCGCCACGACGTCCACCACCTGTTGTTCCTTGCCGTTGAATTGCGGCACGTTCACGACGTTGCCGGACTGCGCAACATCGGAGCGCGACTGCCGCTCGTCGTGCACGGTGACGAGCGTCTTGCGGCTGCCCGCATGCGAATGCGTCGCGTGCGGCACATCGCTGTCCGCCCGATGCCTGACGGCGAGCACGCGCATGCGGTCGGATTTCTGCGGCCGGTCGAGCGCCTCGTCGATGCACGACAGAAGCACGGCGCCGGCGAGGTCGTCGATGCTTGCCGTGGCGACCGCCGCCGAGAGCGCGCCGTTGTTGAGCCCGAGCACCCAGGTGCGGGATTGCGGCCACTGCGATCTCGTCCAGTGCACGGCGCTTTGCATGTCCGCAACGTGATCGTCGCCAAGGCGCCACGAGCGATCCATCACCGGCCGGTCGGTCGGCGGCGACAGCGCCACCACGGCACCGCCGATCGCATTGGCGAGGCGTTGCCGCTGCGACAGTGGCAAGCCGCCGTGCACGCTCGGCACGCCATCGCACGACGTGACGGCAAATCCGCCGCCGCCGCCGCCGAGCACGATCACCGCGTGCTGCTCGTCGGCATCGCGCTGTCCGCTCTCGGTGACGAGCAGCACCTCGCGCACGCCGGGCCGCGATTCGAGCACCTGCACGCGCTCGCGCAGCGCCTCCGATTGGACGGGCGCGATCGAGAATGCAAGCGCCGCCGTCATCGCCGCCCCGGTAGGCAGTTCTACTGACACGCCTCGCACTCGGGATTGTCGATCGCACAGAACTTGGGCTCGGCCTCCGCTGCGGTCGCCGCCGCGCTCGTGCGCCCCGCCGCCGCGATTGCGCCGAAGCTGCCCGATTCCGCAACGGCGTTCAATTCGCCCCCGCGTCCCGTCGACTTCTCGGCGGACGTCGCGGCAAGCGAGCGCAGGTAGTACGTCGTTTTCAATCCGCGTGTCCACGCGAGCTTGTACGTGTCGTCGAGCTTCTTGCCCGACACGCCGGACATGTAGATGTTGAGGCTCTGCGCCTGATCGATCCACTTCTGGCGTCGCGCGCCCGCTTCGACGATCCATGCGGGCTCGATCTCGAACGCCGTCGCGTACAGCGCGCGCAGCTCCTCGGGCACGCGGTCGATCTTGGCGAGCGAGCCGTCGAAATACTTGAGGTCGGACACCATCACGTCGTCCCACAGGCCGCGGCCCTTGAGATCCCTCACCAGGTGCTCGTTGACGACGGTGAATTCGCCCGACAGATTCGACTTCACGTAGATATTCTGGTATTCGGGCTCGATCGAGGCGGCCACGCCGATGATGTTGGAGATCGTGGCGGTCGGCGCGATCGCCACGCAGTTCGAGTTGCGCATGCCGTGCGCGGCGATGCGCTCGCGCAGCGCCGGCCAGTCGAGCGTCGACGATTCGTCGATGTCGACGTAGCCGCCGCGCTCGTCGCGCAGCAGGGCGAGCGTGTCCTGCGGCAGCACGCCGCGATGCCACAGGCTGCCGCTGTATGACGCGTAGCGTCCGCGTTCCTCGGCGAGCGCAGTCGATGCCCAGTAGGCGTGATAGCAGACGGCTTCCATCGACGCGTCGGCGAACGCGACGGCCTCGGCCGACGCGTACGGGAGGCGCATCAGATGCAGGCAGTCCTGGAAGCCCATGATGCCGAGGCCGACCGGACGGTGCTTGAGGTTCGAGTTGCGCGCCTTCGACACCGCGTAATAGTTGATGTCGATCACGTTGTCGAGCATGCGCATCGCGCTCGTGATCGTGCGCGCGAGCTTCGCCCGGTCGAGCTCGTAGTGTCCGTCCACCTCGCGCATGTGCGCGAGCAGGTTGACCGAGCCCAGGTTGCACACCGCGATCTCGGTCTCGCTCGTGTTGAGCGTGATCTCGGTGCAGAGGTTGGAGCTGTGCACGGTGCCCACGTGCTGCTGCGGCGAGCGCACGTTGCAGGCATCCTTGAACGTGATCCACGGGTGCCCGGTCTCGAACAGCATCGACAGCATCTTGCGCCAGAGCTGCATCGCGGGAATGCGCTTGAAGAGCCTGAGCTCGCCGCGCGCCACCTTCTCCTCGTAGCGCACGTACGCCTCCTCGAACGCGCGGCCCCACTTGTCGTGCAGGTCGGGCACGTCGGACGGCGAGAACAGCGTCCAGTCGCCGCCATCCATCACGCGCTTCATGAACAGGTCGGGAATCCAGTTGGCCGTGTTCATGTCGTGCGTGCGGCGGCGGTCGTCGCCGGTGTTCTTGCGCAGCTCGAGGAACTCCTCGATGTCGAGGTGCCAGGTCTCGAGGTACGTGCAAACGGCGCCCTTGCGCTTGCCTCCGTTGTGCGCCAGGCCGGCTGCAGTCAGGTACGACTCGTCGATGTCGACCTTGAGATCGACGACGAGCGGCCGCGGCGTGATGGGCTCGACCGAACGCACGCGCGAAAAAATCGTTCCCCCGAGCGTGATCCAGTTGCGTTTGGAGATCGCCTTGCACCCGGCCAGTGCGGCGACTTCCGGCACCGCAGGAATGCGCAGGTCGAATGTCCTCGTCGTACCCTTGAATGCGATCGACGAGCCGTCGGAACGCGTGCCGACACGGGCGTTGTCACGCTCGCGCCGCTGCCCGCTCACCGGCACGCCGAGGCGCAGGCACTGATAACGCACCCCTTCGGCGAGCGGCTGCGACGTCGTCGTGAAGTAGATTTCGCTGCCGCGCGAGACGCCGCCGTCGCTCTCGAGCAGCCCGCGCAGCAGCGCGAGCGTGTGCGGGCGCGGCAGGTGCGCGAGGCGGGGCGCGATGCGCTTGCGATCCGTGGCATCGTACAGGTCGTCGTAGGCGAACGGCAGCGTGTGGGGTCCGGCGCCGACGATGCGACCAGTCGTTGTGTCGCGCACCACGCCGCGGCCCGCGGCCCAATGCACCTGTGCATACGTGTCACCGCGCGCCGTTTGCCAGTAGTGAATCCCGCGTGCGTCGAGGT
>DASSVX010000241.1:0-2483 GCA_035705655.1 Casimicrobiaceae bacterium | reverse complement strand
GTCGCGAAAGTGCGTGGCATCGCCGACCTCGAGACGTCGGACAAGGCCGCGAACCCGGCCCTTTCGGTTCGCCTCAACAACGATGCGGCATCCGACCTCGGCATCACCGTGCAACAGGTCGGTGCGACGATCCGGCCGCTCCTCGCCGGCGACACGATCAGCTACTGGCTCGGCCCCGATGGCCAGAATTACGAGGTGAACGTTCAGCTCTCGAAAGAAGATCGGCGGATGACGTCCGATCTCGCGAATCTTTACTTGACGTCGAATCGGCGTGGGCCGAACGGCCAGATGCAAATGGTGCCGCTACGGCAGGTCGCCGAGCTCGTCGAGACATCGAGTCCGCAGATCATCAAGAGGCAGGACCTGCAGCGGCGCATCGGCATTTATGCGAGCGCCGAAGGACGTCCTGCCGGCGACGTCGGGAGCGACGTGCAGAAGATCGCGTCGGCCATGGAGCTGCCGCCGGGTTATCGCCTCGCGGCTGCCGGACAACAGCAGGACATGCAGGAGTCGTTCTCCGCCGCCGTCGCAGCGCTCGCGCTCGCGATCGTGTTCATCTACCTGATCCTCGCCTCGCAGTTCGCGAGCTTCACGCAGCCGGTGGCGATCATGGCGTCGTTGCCGTTCTCGCTGATCGGCGTATTCCTCGCACTGCTCTTGACGGGCACGACGCTCAACATCTTCTCGATCATCGGCTTCATCATGCTGATGGGGCTCGTGACAAAAAACGCGATCCTGCTCGTCGACTTCGCGAACCGCTCGCGCCGCGCGGGCGGGGGCCTCTACGAGGCGCTGCTCGATGCGGGCCAGGTTCGCCTGCGGCCGATCCTGATGACGACGGCGGCGATGATCGGCGGGATGCTGCCACTTGCGCTCGGCCTTGGTGAAGGCGGCGAGAACCAGGCGCCGATGGGCCGCGCGATCATTGGCGGTGTCATCACATCGACGCTCTTGACGCTGATTGTCGTGCCGGTCATCTACACGTATCTCGACGGCTGGAAGGAGCGACGCAAGCGTGCACGTGAGCGTCGTGCTGCGGCAGCGCAGGCGCCGCTGCCACGCGGCGCCGATGATTGACGCTTAAGGTTCGCGCGCCACTTCCTGACCTATGATGCGCGGATGGAGCACGTCCGGTGAACGCGCGCCTTGCGGCGCTCGCCTGCGTTGTGGCAATAGGCGGATGCGCCGAGCGCACGCCGGCCGGCTATCCGGGCTACGTCGAAGGCGAGTACGTTCGCGTCGCAGCGCCGCTCTCCGGAACGCTGCTGCAATTGACGGTCGAGCGCGGCGCCGAAGTCGCGCGCGACGCTCCGCTTTTCACGCTCGAAAGCGAGCAGGAGCGGGCAGCGCGCGCGGAAGCGGAGTCGCGCGTACGGCAGGCGCAAGCGGCCCTCGCCAATCTCGAGAAAGGCCGCCGTCCCCCGGAGATCGCAGCCGTGCGCGCGCAACTCGCGCAGGCACAGGCATCATTGCGCCAAAGCGAGGCGGATCTCGTCCGCACACAGAAGCTCGTTGCGGACAAGTTCCTGCCGCCGCAAAAACGCGACGAGTCCATCGCGACACGCGACCGCGACCGGGCGCGCGTGGCCGAGTTGAGCCAGCAGGTGCAAATCGCAAACCTGCCGGCGCGCAGCGACGAGATCGCTGCGGCGAACGCCGAAGTGAAGGCGGCAACCGATGCGCTCGCGCAGGCGCAATGGCGCGTCGCGCAGAAATCGCAGGTGGCTCCTGCGGCAGGATTGGTGATCGATACGCTGTACCGCGTTGGCGAATGGGTCCCGGCCGGCGCCTCCGTTGTTTCGTTGCTGCCGCCGGCGAACGTCAAGATCAGGTTTTACGTGCCCGAGCCGATCGTCGGCACGTTGCGGATCGGCGATGCCGTCGACGTTCGCTGCGATGGATGCGGCGCGCCGATCAACGCGAAGATTCGCTTCATCGCGCCGCAGGCGGAGTTCACGCCGCCGGTCATCTACAGCAAGGAGAATCGCGCGAGCCTCGTGTTTCTCGTCGAGGCGCGGCCGGATGCGTTCAACGCGGCGTTGCACCCGGGTCTGCCGGTCGACGTCGCAGTGCCGACACGCGCGAAGTGACGGCGCCGCCGTCACGCAGCGAGCCAGCCGCTCATTCGTCAGCAATCGCCGACGCAGCGCGCGGCACGGCGATCGACGTCCACGGACTCACCAAACGCTACGGCGGCCGCGCCGTCGTCGACCATTTCTCGATCCGCGTCGAGCGCGGCACGATCTTCGGCTTCCTCGGCCCCAACGGCAGCGGCAAGACGACGACGATCCGGATGCTGTGCGGATTGCTGACACCCGACGAAGGCGAGGGAACGTGTCTCGGCTACGACCTGCGTCGCGATGCCGCCGCGATCAAGCGCCAGGTCGGCTACATGACGCAGCGCTTCAGCCTCTACGAGGACCTGTCGATCGAGGAGAACCTCGACTTCGTCGCGCGAATGTATGACGTTGCCGGGCGCAGGC
>DASSVX010000240.1:0-8746 GCA_035705655.1 Casimicrobiaceae bacterium | reverse complement strand
TCGATCGGCATGCTGCCGTCGGCCTCGCTCGACGCCAGGGGCAAGGGACTCTACGAACCGATCCACGGCTCGGCGCCCGATATCGCCGGGCAGGATCGCGCGAATCCGCTCGCCACGATCCTGTCGGTCGCGATGATGTTCCGGCACACGTTTTCGCGGAACGACATTGCGACGCGCATCGAGAATGCGGTGCGCGCGGCGCTGCGCCGCGGCCTGCGCACGCCGGACATCGCCATCGACGCCGAACCGGTCGTCGGCACGCGTGCGATGGGCGACGGCGTGCTCGCCGCGCTGCGAAACGGTTGAGCCGTGCACACCGGCGATCGGTGAAGGAAAACGGGCAATGACAATGCGCGTCGGATTCGTGGGTTGGCGGGGAATGGTCGGCTCGGTGCTGATGCAGCGCATGGCGGCCGAGCGCGACTTCGACACCGTCGAGCCGCTGTTCTTCTCGACGTCGAGCGCGGGCGGCAAGCCGCCGGCCATCGCATCGGCCAGCGGATCGCTGCGCGATGCGAACGCGCCCGAGGCGTTCCGCGGGCTCGACGCGATCGTCACCTGCCAGGGTGGCGACTGGACGACTGCCATGTATCCGCGCATTCGCGACGCGGGTTTCGACGGCTACTGGATCGACGCCGCATCGGCGATGCGCATGCGCGACGACGCGGTGATCATCCTCGACCCGGTCAACCGCGCGGTGATCGACCGGGCCCTGCAGCAGGACGTGCGCAACTTCATCGGCGGCAACTGCACGGTCAGTCTCATGGTGATGGCGCTCGCCGGGCTGTTGCGCCACGATCTGGTCGAGTGGATGACCTGCATGACGTACCAGGCGGCGTCCGGCGCGGGTGCGCAGAACATGCGCGAGCTGCTGCAGCAGATGGGCGAAGCGCACCTCGCCGCGAAGGGGCTCCTCGACGACCCGGCCTCGTCGATCCTCGACATCGACCGCGAAGTCGCGGGCATCCTGCGCGACGAGCGCTTCCCGACCGCGCATACCGGCGTGCCGCTTGCAGGCAGCCTCATTCCGTGGATCGACAAGGATCTCGGCAACGGCATGAGCCGCGAGGAGTGGAAGGGCGGGGCCGAAACGAACAAGATTCTCGGGCTCGGCGAAAACGCGATTCCCGTCGAATCGATCTGCGTGCGCGTCGGCGCGATGCGCTGTCATTCGCAGGCACTGACCATCAAGCTGCGCCGCGACCTCCCGCTTGCCGAGATCGAGCACCTGCTCGCCGGCGGCCACGAATGGGTACGCGTGATTCCGAACAATCGGGACGCAAGCATCGGCGGCCTTACGCCGGCGGCCGTCACCGGTCGGCTGGAGATCCCGATCGGGCGGCTGCGCAAGCTCGCCATGGGCGGCGACTATCTCGGGGCGTTTACCTGCGGCGACCAGCTTTTATGGGGAGCCGCCGAGCCGTTGCGTCGAATGCTGCGCATCGTGCAGACGATCGGGTGTCGGACGGATATCGGCGCTCATGCCTAGGCCGTCATGCCAAGCGACTGCGGCTTGACGATTGGCCGCAACGCCGACGGTTAACGCCAACGAGGCTGATTTTGGACATCTTTATGCAGCTTCGCGGCGCGTCGGTTCATCGGTTGGAGCGCCGGCGGATGCAAATGCAACACCCGGGCGCGCCGCGCTCGCGCTACCATAGCTTGTGGATTCGCGTTCACGTTCCGCTACCCGTTGCGCCGCAATAGCACAGCGGCATGAACCTGTGTTGCGCGCCGGCGCGCGCACTGCGGAAAAGCCCATCTAATACCGTGGTTTAGCTTGCGGCGCTAATTGCAGGATGTTAAGTTAGCCCGAGCTCCACAGCCAAACCCCAAGAGGTCGGCATGCGCGCAAAACCCATCTTCACGTACAGCCTCGTGGCAGGCGCGCTGGCGTTCCATGGCCACGCGCTGGCGCTGGGGCTCGGCAAGCTGACCGTCGACTCGGCGCTCGGGCAGCCGCTGTCCGCCCGCATCGAGCTCACGTCGGTCACGAAGGAAGACCTCGATTCGCTGCGCGCGAAGGTGGCCGACCCCAGCCTGTACCAGCAAAACAATCTCACTTACCAGGCGACGCTGTCGCGGGCGCGCGTTTCGCTCGAAAGCAGCGGCGGCTCGCCGTATCTCAGGGTCACGTCGCCCGTCTCGGTGCAGGAGCCGTTTCTCGACCTGCTGGTCGAGCTCGACTGGGCGTCGGGCCGCGTGGTCCGCGAATACACGTTCCTGCTCGACCCACCCGGCATGCCGATGGCAGCAGGCGCCGCCGAACCGGTCGCACCCGCACGCGCGGGGACGCCGGCGCGGACCAGCGCGGCGCCGGCACAACGTGCGCCATCCCCGTCCGCGTCGGCCGCGGCTGCGCCGTCCGGCGCAGGCGGCAGGGCATCGACAGCCTCGGCGGGAGCGGTCGCGGGGGGCGCGGGCAGCGACCAGTACGCCGTGCGCCGTGGCGACACGCTGCAGAAAATCGCCACGCAATTCAAGCCCGCCGACGCCACGCTCGAGCAGATGCTCGCGGCACTTTTCAACCGCAACCAGGCGGCGTTCGAGGGCGACAACATGAATCGCCTGCGTGCCGGCGCCATCCTCACGATCCCCAGCGCAGCCGACACGCAGGCGACGTCGTCCGCCGAAGCCACGAAGATCGTCCACATGCAGGCATCCGACTGGCGCGCCTATCGCGATCGTCTCGCTGCCGCGGCGCCCGCCGCCGGCGCCGCGGGCGCACGCGAGGCCAGCGGACGCATCGGCGCCGCCGTCGAGGATCGCACGCCGGCTGCAGCGCCCGGCTCCGACAAGTTGCGCGTATCGCGCGAAGCGGGCACCGGCAAGGCCGGCTCGGCGGCCGAAGACGCCATCGCGCGCGACCAGCAGCTCAAGGACGCCCAGTCGCGCATCGCGACGCTCGAGAAGACGATCGCCGAAATGCAGCGCGCGGTCGAGCTCAAGAACCAGACGCTGGCGCAGATGCAGGCGCAGGCCGAGGCGGCCAAGGGCGGCAAGGCCGAAACGGCCGGCGCCGCCACCGCGCCCGGTGCAGCGCAGAACGCGACGACGCCGGCGACCGCCTCCCCGTCCACCACCGGCGCACCTGTGCCCGCCGAAACGACCGCGCCGGCATCCACGCCAGCCGCGACGACGCCTCCTGCGACGAGCTCCGCGCCCGCGAATGCGCCTGCCGCAAAGGCGCCCGCGCCGAAAGCAGCGCCGGCACCCAGGGCCGAGCCCCCCGGATTCTTCGCCGACCTCCTCTCGGGCACGCCGAACTGGGCGCTCGCTGTCGCCGCGCTCGCGATCCTCGGCGGCATCGCGGGCATCATCGCGGCACGCCGGCGCAAAGGCACGAAGTTCGAGGACAGCATCATCTCCGGCACCGACATCAAGACGAACACCGTCTTCGGCTCGACCGGAGGCGGCGTCGTCAACACCGGCGAGAACTCACTCGCCAGCGATTTCAGCCGCGAAGGGCTCGGCAATATCGACACCGACGAGGTCGACCCGATCGCCGAAGCCGAGGTCTACCTTGCCTACGGACGCGACGCGCAGGCCGAGGAGATCCTGAAGGACGCGCTGAAGAAGGACCCGCAGCGCCAGGAAATCTATCTCAAGCTCCTCGAGATCCATTCGCAGCACAACAAGCCGCAGGCGTTCGAAACGGTCGCCTCCGAGCTCTTCGCCGTCAGTCATGGACAGGGCGACGTCTGGCACAAGGCGGTCACGCTCGGGCGCCAGCTCGACCCGAACAACCCGATGTTCCAGGATGCGGCAGCCGCGCAACCCGCGTCCGCGGCACAGCAGCCCCCCGCGGCGGCGCCGGTCGCGTCCGCTTCCGGCACGGCTTCACGTTCGACGCTGCATGCGACCCACGCATTCAACGACGGCGACATCTCGATCGCGCCCGAGTCGTCCACGCCCGCCAAGTCGCCCGCCGACATCCTTGCCGGCGCCGAAGATGCGCTGGCCCGCAGCCCCGCCACACCCGTGACGGCCGCCGGCATGGCCGGGCAGCCTGCGCAGTCGAACGTCTCGGAAACCATGGCGTCGGCAACCGCCGCACTCGCCGGTGCGCTGGCGGGCGGCAAGCTGAAGCCGGAAAGCGGTTCGGCATCCGGCGTGCCGCACTTCGCCGATGTCGCGAACGAGCTTACGACCCGCGTCGACACGCCCGCAGAGCAGCCGCGCTTCGATCTCGATTTTCACCTGGACGAGGCCGAACGTCCGGCGCCGCTCAAGCGCCCCGAAGCGGCGCCGCAGCCGTCGCTCGCCGCGGCTTCCGCGGCTGCTTCGAGCTCGACCGGCTCGCTCGATCTCGACAAGCTCGACCTGTCGTTCGATTCGTCGGACCATCCCCCGCTCGAGGACCAGACGCCGTCGGTGCTCGACGGTCAGTGGCACGACGCGGCGACGAAGCTCGATCTCGCCAAGGCCTATCAGGAAATGGGTGACGTCGACGGGGCGCGCGAAATCCTGCAGGAGGTCCTGCACGAGGGCGACGACCAGCAGAAATCGGAAGCGCAGTCGCTGTTGTCGAAGCTCGCGTAGTTTCCGCATAGGGCAAGTGCTGCGCGCCAGGCTTTGCGCGGGCCTCCCATGCGCCGCGCCCTCGCACTCGAATACGACGGAAGCGGCTACTGCGGCTTCCAGTCGCAGTCTTCCGGTTGTGGCATCCAGGATGCCCTCGAGCGCGCGCTTGCGGCGATTGCGGGCGTGCCGGTGCGCGCCATTCCCGCGGGACGTACCGACGCCGGCGTGCACGCGACGTCGCAGATCGTCCACTTCGACGTCCCGGTCGAGCGGCCGTCGACGGCGTGGGTGCGTGGCGTCAACGCGCATTTGCCGCCTTCCGTGGCGGTCCTGTGGTGCGCCGGCGTGCCGTCCGATTTCCATGCGCGCTTTGGCGCGATCGCTCGTCACTACACGTATGTGCTGCAGAACCGCGCGGAGCGCCCGGGACTCGGGCAAGGCCGCGTCGGCTGGCACCACGCGCCGCTCGACACCGGCGCGATGCACGAAGCGGCGCAGCAGCTGCTCGGCACGCACGATTTCTCGTCGTTCCGCGCGGCAGGTTGCCAGGCGAAGTCGCCGGTGAAGACGCTGTCGCGGCTGTGCGTGACGCGTGCCGGTGCGATCGTGCGCTTCGACGTCACGGCCGATGCGTTCCTGCATCACATGATCCGCAACATCGTCGGCGCGCTCGTGGACGTCGGTGCAGGCAAGCGCGCGCCCGGATGGATCGGCGAACTGCTGCAGGCAGCCGACCGCACACGCGGCGCGCCGACGTTTGCACCCGATGGCCTGTACTTCACCGGCGCGGATTACGATGCGCGCATGGCACTCCCCGCAACGCGGCGCGACGTTCCCGCGGAATTCGCATGAAGCGGTCTTCACGCTGCTCGCCGGCCACGTGACCCCCAACGCCGAGCGACCGCGCACGCGCGTGAAAATCTGCGGCATCACGCGTGCCGGCGATGCGCGCGCGGCCGCCGATGCGGGCGCCGACGCGATCGGCCTCGTTTTCTGGCCGGGCACGCCGCGCGTCGTCACGCACGCGCAGGCGAGGTCGATCGTCGCCGCGCTGCCGCCGTACGTGAGCGTTGTCGGCCTCTTCGTCGACCCCGAAGCGCAGGCCGTGCGCGAGGCGCTCGCGGCGGTGCCGATCGACGTGTTGCAGTTTCACGGCAGCGAGCCGGCGCCCTTCTGCCGCGCGTTCGGGCGCCGCTACGTGAAGGCGATCGCGGTCAGGGACGACGTCGATTTGCTAGAATCGCTGTCTCCATACGACGACGCCGCGGGCCTGCTGTTCGATGCTTTCCGCGCGGGCGATCTACCCGGCGGCACCGGCCGCGTGTTCGATTGGAGACGGCTCTCCGCGGACTGGCGTGCCCGTTTGCGTGCGCCGTTGATTCTTTCCGGCGGACTCGACGCCGACAACGTCGAACGCGCAATCCGCGCGGTTGCGCCGTGGGCCGTCGACGTGTCGTCGGGTGTCGAGGAGCGCGCGAGCGACGGCACGCCGCGCCGCGGTGTCAAGGATGCAACGCGCATCAGGGCGTTCGTGCAAGGAGTGCGCAGTGCAGATGGCGGAGCTTTCCCGAGTACGTGACCTGCCCGACGAGCGCGGGCACTTCGGACCCTATGGCGGGGTTTTCGTCGCCGAAACGCTGATCGGTGCGCTCGACGAGCTTACGGTGCAATACGCACGCTACCGCGACGATCCGCAGTTCGTCGCCGAGTTCGAGCACGAGCTCGAGCACTACGTCGGGCGGCCGTCGCCCGTGTATCACGCCGAGCGCTGGTCGCGCGAGCTGGGCGGCGCGCAGATCTTCCTCAAGCGCGAGGACCTCAATCACACCGGCGCGCACAAGATCAACAACTGCATCGGCCAGGCGCTGCTCGCGCGGCGACTCGGCAAGCGCCGCGTCATCGCCGAGACCGGAGCGGGTCAGCATGGCGTTGCAACGGCCACCGTGGCGGCGCGCTTCGGCATGGAATGCGTCGTGTACATGGGTTCCGAGGACGTGCGCCGCCAGGCGCAGAACGTCTACCGGATGAACCTGCTGGGTGCGACGGTCGTGCCGGTCGAGTCGGGATCGAAAACGCTGAAGGACGCGCTGAACGAGGCGATGCGCGACTGGGTGACCAACGTCGACACGACGTTCTACATCATCGGCACGGTCGCAGGCCCGCACCCGTACCCGATGCTCGTGCGCGACTTCCAGAGCGTGATCGGCCGCGAATGCCTGACGCAGATGCCCGAAGCCGCGGGACGCGACCCCGACGTCGTGATCGCCTGCGTCGGCGGAGGCAGCAACGCAATGGGCATCTTTCACGCATACGTTCCGAATCCGGCCGTGAGGCTCGTCGGCGTCGAAGCGGCCGGCGAGGGCATCGCTACCGGCCGTCACGCGGCCTCGCTCGTTGCCGGACGTCCCGGCGTGCTGCACGGCAACCGCACGTACCTTCTGCAGGATGCGAACGGACAGATCATCGAGACGCATTCGATCTCGGCCGGCCTCGACTATCCGGGCGTGGGCCCCGAGCACGCGTGGCTCAAGGACACGGCCCGCGCCGAATACGTGTCGATCACCGACGACGAGGCGCTCGCCGCGTTCCACGCCTGCTGCCGCATCGAGGGCATCATCCCCGCGCTCGAGTCGGCGCACGCGCTCGCGTATGCGACGAAGCTCGCACCCACGCTTCCGCGCGACCGGATACTTCTCGTCAATCTTTCCGGCCGCGGCGACAAGGACATGGCGACGGTTGCCGAGCGAAGCGCGGTCCGATGAGCGGACAACATCCGAGCGCGCATTTGAATCGCATCGACCGCGTCTTCGAGCGGCAACGCATCGCCGGTCGAACGGTGCTAATCCCGTACGTCACGGCCGGCGATCCGTCGCTCGCTACGACGGCGGCGATCCTCGACACGCTCGCCGAAGCGGGCGCCGATGTCATCGAGCTCGGCGTGCCGTTCTCCGATCCAATGGCCGACGGTCCCGTCATCCAGCGCGCGTCCGAGCGCGCGCTTGCGCAGGGCGTGGCGCTCACCGGCGTCCTCGACCTCGTGGCGCAGTTTCGAAAACGGAACGCACATACGCCGATCGTGCTCATGGGCTACGCGAATCCGATCGAGGCGATGGGCGTGACGGTCTTCGTCGATCGCGCGCGTGACGCCGGCGTCGACGGCGTGATCGTCGTCGACTATCCGCCCGAGGAAGCCACCGAGTTCGCGGCGCTCCTTCGCGCACGCGACGTCGCGCCGATCTTTCTCATCGCGCCGACCACGCCGCAGTCGCGCATCGAGCGCATCGCCCGCCTCGCCGCGGGCTACGTCTATTACGTCTCGCTGAAGGGCGTCACCGGCGCCGGCCATCTCGACACCGGCGACGTCGCGCGCAAGCTCGACGAAATACGACGGCACATCACGCTGCCGGTCGGCGTCGGCTTCGGCATCCGCGATGCCGACAGCGCGCGCGCTATCGCGGCGCACGCCGAGGCGGTGGTGATCGGCAGCCGCCTGATCGTCGAAATCGAAGAGGCTGCGCCGGGCGAAGCCGCAATGCGCGCGGGCGCGTTCGTCGCGACGATCCGTCGCGCGCTCGATACACGGCTCGCGGCATGCGTTGCATGACGCGTCCGGGCGAGCAAACTTCGAGATGAGCGGCGCCGGGCCGTCCCAAGCCGCTCATTGCTCCCCCTACGGGGGCAGCGCAGCGGCGCAAGCCGCAAGCGTGGGGGTTCAATGAGCTGGCTTACGAAGCTGCTGCCGCCACGCATCAAGAGCACGCCCGGCGCCGCGCGCAAGACGCCGGTCCCCGAGGGGCTGTGGGTCAAGTGCGCGTCGTGCGAGGCGACGCTCTATCGCACCGATCTCGAGAAGAACCTTCTCGTCTGCCCCAAATGCAACTATCACAACCGCATCCCGGCGCGCGAGCGCATCGAGCAGTTGCTCGATGCCGAGGGCCGCTTCGAGATCGGCCTCGAGGTCGTGCCGGTGGACAGCCTCAAGTTCAAGGACACGAAGCGCTATCCCGAGCGGCTCGAGGCGGCGCTGGAGGAAACCGGTGAAACCGACGCGCTCGTCGTCATGCAGGGGAGCGTCAAGAGCGTTCCGCTCGTGCTCGCCGTGTTCGAGTTCAATTTCATGGGCGGGTCGATGGGCTCGGTCGTCGGGGAGCGGTTCGTGCGCGGGGTGCGCGTCGCCTACGAGAATCGACTGCCGTTCGTTTGTGTGTCGGCCTCCGGTGGC
>DASSVX010000239.1:0-20593 GCA_035705655.1 Casimicrobiaceae bacterium | reverse complement strand
ATGGTGCCCCTCGCCAGCACCGCGCCTCCCTTCCGGAAAGATGTGCACTTCGCTCGCGATCAGCGTGCCGTTCGGTCCGGGCGTCGACGTGGCGCCGACGTACGTTTTCGGCTTGATGTCGTCGAGCGACGCGGGCGCGCGCAGGTTCACCCGCACGTCGTCGGGCAGGCGGACTTTCGTCTTTTCGCCGGACGCTGACGTAAGGCGCAGCACGTTGCCTTCGATCGCCGCGACGTCGCCGTGGACGATCGGCGCCGTTTGCGCGGACGCGATGCCCGTGAAGAGAAACGCGAACGCGACAGAGGCGATGCGGGCAAGCGGATGCTTCATGAGGGTTCCTGCGTCGTCGACGAATCGGTAACAGCGCGGCGCGCGAAGATCATCCCGACGCCGAGCGGCAAAAGCGACAGCGCGAGCGACACGCCGACGATTCCCGGCCATCCGGCATGCGCGTACAGGCCGCCGCCCGCGGCGATCCCGGCGGCGCCGCCGAGATAGTAGAACAACGTATAGAGCGCGTTGGCCTTGCCGCGTTCACCGGAGACGCTGCGGTTCAGCGCGCCGACGGCCGCGGCATGGACCGCGAAGAAGCCGAGGCAAAGGCAGACGAGGCTTGCGATGAGCGCCGGCACCGCGACGATCAGCGTCGCCGCAAGCGCGCCTTCGAGCAGCAGCGCGCCGCCGATCATCACCACGCCATTCCCGACGCGGTTCGCGAGCCGTCCGGCGAAAGGTCCCATGACGAGGCCGGCGACGTAGACCAGGTACAGCGTCGTGATCGTCGGCGTCGACAACGACCACGGAGGCCGCGACAGGTAGAACGGGAAATAGTTGAAGACTGTCGAGAAGGCGCCGAACGCGCCGAACGCCGCGACCTGCGCGAGCATCTGCGGGCCGCGAACGACGAGGCGCCAAAGCGGCGTCGAAGGGGCGACGGAGGGCGCCGGCGACGTTTCGGCAAGTCGCGGCGCAACGAGCAGCGTGACGACGAACAGCGCGGCGCCAATCGTTACGAACGCATAACGCCAATGCGCCGGCGGGAACGCCCAGCCGGCGAGGAGGCGCCCGCCGAGCCCGCCGGCCACCGTTGCCGAGACGTACGTGCCCATCGCGACATTGAGCGCGCGCGCCGGCAGCGTGCGCGAAAGCCATGCGGCAACGCATGTGGTGAGCGCCGGAATGAACGCGCCCTGCACCGCGCGCATCGCAACGAGTGCTGCGAAGCTCGTCGTCGCCGCGCATAGCGCACCGGCCGCCGCGATGACGCAAGCGCCAGTGATCATCAGCCACCGCGCCGGATAGCGGTCGACCAGCACGCCGATCGGCAGCGTCGTGACCGCCATGCCGACGATCACGGCTGAAACCGACAGCGACGCCGCCGACGGCCCGATCGCGAATTGCGCCTCCAGGATCGGCAGCACGGGCTGCGTGATATAGATGGTGGCGAACGCGCACGTCACCAGCACGAAGATAAGCGCCGAAAGCGTACGGCCGGGCACGTTCTGCGCGGCGGCGTTGCCTTGAACCCGGGCGGCGATTTGATGTCTCGTTTAAGAGATGAAACGGAGACGACGATGAAGGTCACGGCATCTTACGCGATGGCAATCGCGCTCTTCGCCCTCGCCGGGCATGCGCACGCCGACGCCCGCAGCGACTATTACCAGCGCGCCGCGCAACGCGACACGGCGGCGTTCCACGCGCTCGACATCAACCGCGACGGCGTGGTCGAGCGCAGCGAGATCGTCGGCGACAACGACTTCGGGCCGCGCTTTCGCGACATGGATCGCAACGACGACGGCGTCGTCACCGAGCCGGAGCTGGCCCTTTACATCCGCGAGCACTATGGCGTGGACGCGCCGTCCGCGAACCAGGCAACGATGGTCGTGCAGCACGTCGCCACGGCACCGTCGCGGTAAGCACGAAAAGTAATCGGGTGGCAGCGAATTGGCCGGCGTATCGCCGGTCAGCGGCCTAATCGGGTGGCAGCGAATTGGCCGGCGTATCGCCGGTCAGCGGCGCAACGCCGCCCTCGAGCGTCGGTGCGCGCTCGAGGCCGGTGACGGCGAGAATCTCCTCCTCGTTCAGCGTCTCGCGGTCGAGCAGCGCCGCGGCGAGCGCGCCGAGCGCCTTGCGATGCTCGCGCAGCAGCCGCAACGCCTCGGCGTGGCATTCGCCGATGATCCGGCGCACCTCGGCGTCGATCACCTCCGCGGTCTGCTCGCTGAAGGGCTTCGACGCGCCGTAACCCTCGGCACCGCCGAGGTACGGATTGTCGCGCGGCGCGAGCTGGACCATGCCGATTTTCTCGCTCATCCCCCAGCGCGTGACCATCCGGCGTGCGAGCGCGGTGGCCTGCTCGATGTCGCTTTCGGCGCCGGTCGTCTTCGTTCCATAGACGATCTCCTCGGCGGCACGGCCGCCCAGCATGCCGACGATGCGCGCGCGCAGGTACGCCTCGGGATAGTTGTAGCGGTCGCTGTCGGGTCGCTGGTACGTGACGCCGAGCGCCTGTCCGCGCGGCACGATCGTCACGCGGTGCACCGGATCGGCGCCCGGTACCACGAGGCCGAGGATCGCGTGACCGCCTTCATGATACGCGATGCGCTCGCGGTCGGCCTGCGACAGCAGGATCGGTCGCGCCGGCCCGAGGACGATCTTCTCCAGCGCGTCGAGAAAATCCTTCTGCCCGACACTCTGCTCATTGCGCCGCGCGCCGAGCAGTGCCGCCTCGTTGACGAGGTTCTTGAGCTCCGCGCCCGAGAACCCGGGCGTGGCCGCGGCAAGCTCGTCGAGGCTCGCGTCGGGCGCGAGCGGCACCCGCCGCGTATGCACCGCAAGGATCGCCGCGCGTCCCTTGCGGTCGGGCAGGTTCACGACGACGCGCCGGTCGAAGCGCCCGGGCCGCAGCAGCGCCCGGTCGAGCACGTCGGGCTGGTTCGTCGCCGCCAGCACGATGATGCCCTCGCGGCTCGAGAAGCCGTCCATCTCGGTCAGGATCTGGTTCAGCGTCTGCTCCTGCTCGCTCGCGCCGCCGAGCGCCGTGGGACCGCGCGCGCGGCCGATCGCGTCGAGCTCGTCGATGAAGATGATCGCCGGCGCATTCTCGCGTGCCTGCTTGAACAGATCGCGGACACGCGCCGCACCGACGCCGACGATCATCTCGACGAACTCCGCCGCGCTCATCGAGAAGAACGGCACGCCCGCCTCGCCCGCCACCGCCTTGGCCAGCAGCGTCTTCCCGGTGCCCGGGGCACCGACGAGCAGCACGCCCTTCGGCGCGGTGCCGCCAAGCCGCGTGTACTTCGGCGGATCGCGCAGGAAATCGACGATCTCGATCAGCTCGTTTTCCGCTTCGTCGATGCCAGCGACATCCTGGAACGTGACCTTCGCGTCGCTCTCCTGGTCGTAGCGTCGCGCGCGGCTCTTGCCGATGCCGAGGATGCCGCCGCCGAGCCCGCCGCCCTGCTGCGCCGTACGCCGGAACAGCCAGACGTAGAAAGCGATCAACAGCAGCGCAGGACCGAAGCCGAAAAGCAGCGTCGACAACGGACTGGCCGCTTCGGCGATCGGCTCGGCGCTGATCTCGACGTTGTGATCGAGCAGCAGTTGCTCGAGGTCGCGGCCGGCGAACGACGGCACGGTGGTCTCGAAGATCGCGGAGGTTCGCGGCGGCCCGCGTCGCGGGATCCCGCGCGCCTTCGGCGCAGGGACGGGTGCCGCCGCCGGCGCGCCCGTCGGTTCGGGCGCCGGATAGGTGACCGGCGCCGCGAAGCGGCCCGTCATCGTCTCGCCACGGCTGTAGATCGCCTTGACATTGCCCTTCACGACCTCGTCGCGAAACAGCGTGTACGGCACGGTCAGCGGTGTCTCGGCACCTGGCACGAGATAGCGCGCGAGCAGGAAATTGAGGATCAGCGCAATCGCGAACCACAGCCATGCGCGGCGCGGCGGTATTCGCGTCGGCGACGGCGCCTGCGACGCGCCCGACCCGCGGTCGACGCGGCGCATCCCGCGCGGCGCGGCGCCGTCGGCCCGCCGTGCCGCCATCCATTCTGTCCACTTCACGCTAGGTGCCTCCTCGCGCGTGGCCGCCCCCGGCGGGCCTCATGGTGCAGACCGGCGCAATGCGGCGGCGTTTCACGGCGCACAATTGCAACCGATGCATGCGTCGACGGAACGAAGGAAGGCGCCTCTTGCCCATGCATAGCGACGACCTGGAAAGGATCCCCATGAAGAACGACACACCGCCGAAGACCGCTGCCCGCGACCGCGAACGAGACGCGAGGCTCGGCACGCGCAGCGACCTTCCGGACGCCGCGACCCGCGATATCGGCGCTGCGCTGAATGTGCTGCTCGCCGATACGTTCGCGCTCTACGTCAAGACGAAGAATTTCCACTGGCACATGAGCGGGCCGCACTTCCGCGATTACCATTTGCTGCTCGACGAGCAGGCCGACCAGATCTACGCGACCAGCGACCCGCTCGCCGAGCGCGTGCGCAAGCTCGGCGGCACGACGATCAAATCGATCGGCCACATCGCGCGGCTCTCCCGCGTGCTCGACAACGATGCCGACTACGTCGAGCCGCTCGACATGCTCGCCGAGCTGCGCGACGACAATCGCTCGCTTGCCGCGCGCATGCGCGAAACGCACGGTCTTTGCGACGAGCTTCGCGACGTGGCCACCGCAAGCCTCCTCGAGGTATGGATCGACGAGGCCGAGCGGCGCACCTGGTTCCTGTTCGAGGCGAGCCGGCGCGCCGATCCGGGCGGGCGCTGACGCGACGCGCGGCATTCGCCGCGCGTGCCACGTCCCGAGACCGGCATGGCGGGCATCGCCGTCGTTGCGCGCGCGAGCGGTCGTTTGCATGGACGGCATCGAATCCAGTAGAGCAGAGTTCGCGCCAGGGTGATCCTGTTCCGGCGGCGCCGGAACGAAGTCGCGCCACGTCACTCGAATCGTTGCGCTCCGCCGGTGCATTGCGCGGGGTGTTGCAGCGCCTCTGGCGTCGCGGCCGACTCCACGATTGTAAAAACAGGATACGCGGCATGCACGACCTGCTCACGCGATGGACCGGCATCGCCGCAATCGCCGCCATCGCCGTCGCGATCACCGGCTGCTCGAAGCCGCCGCCGGCATCGGCGCCGGCACCGCCGGCCGTTCCCGTGCTGGCCATGCAGGTCATTCAGCGCAACGCGACGGTCACCGGCGAGCTGGTCGGTCAGGTGAGCGCCTTTCGCGAAGTGCCGCTGCGCCCGCAAACCACGGGGTTCGTCCAGAAGATCCTGTTCGAGCCGGGGCAGCGCGTGCACGAGGGCGAGCTTCTGTTCGTCATCGATCCGCGCCCCTACCAGGCAGGGCTCTCCGAAGCGCAGGGTGCGGTGGCCGACGCCGCGGCAGCGCTTGCCCGCGCGAAGGGCGATGTCGCGCGCTATGCGCCGCTGTTGCCCGACAACGCCATTCCCCGGGCAACCTACGACGCGGCGGTCGCCACCGAAAAGTCCGCCGAGGCGGCGCTCGACCAGCGCAAGGCCGCCGCCGAGCGCGCGCGCCTCGACGTCCGCAACACCGAAGTGCGTTCGCCGGTCACCGGTCAGATCGGCCTGCAGCAGGTGGAAATCGGCGGGCTTGCGACGGCCGGCCAGACGGTCCTCGCGACGGTGTCCACGCTCGACCCCGTCTACGTGACGTTCAGCGTTCCGGAAGCCGATTACGTGCGCTTCATGAAGGGCGCCGGTTCGCCGCAGGCGGCCGCCGAGCAGGCGCGCGCCAACAAGTTCCAGCTGATCCTTCCCGACGGCACCGTGTACGACCAGCCCGGCACGTTCGACTTCGTCGAGCGGGCGATCAGCACCACCGGCACGCTCGGCGTGCGCGCGAAATTCCCGAATCCGCAGAATCTGCTGAGGCCGGGGATGAACGTGCGCGTGCGCCTCGTGTTCGATGAGGTGCAAAACGCGCTGCTCGTGCCGCAGCGGGCGGTCACCGAGCTCCTCGGCAAGCAGTTCGTCACGACGATCGGCACGGACAATAAAACCGGGCAGCGCGCCGTCACGCTCGGCGACCGTGTCGGCGAGATGTGGATCGTGAAGTCGGGCCTTGCCGCCGGCGAGCGCATCGTCGTCGACGGCATCCAGAAGGCGCCCCCCGGCACCACGGTCGCGGCGACGATGATCACCGAAGCGCAGCTCGACAATCCTCCCACGCCAGCGCCGCCGGCGGCACCGGCGAAATGACGCCGCCGGCAGCGCGGCTTTCGTAGATGGCGCAGTTCTTCATCGCGCGGCCGGTCTTCGCGATCGTCACCGCGCTCATCATCCTGCTTGCGGGCGGCATCGCAGGACTGCAGCTGCCCATCGCGCAGTATCCGCAGATCACGCTGCCGAGCATCGTGGTGTCGGCGGCCTACCCGGGCGCCAGTGCGCAAACCGTCGAGCAATCGGTTGCGCAGCCGATCGAGGAACAGGTCAATGGCGTCGAGGGCATGCTCTACATGGAGTCGACGTCGTCATCGGCGGGCACGTACCGGCTCAACGTGACGTTCGGTCTCGGCAGCAACGCCGACACCGCCGCCGTCCAGGTGCAGAACCGCGTCGCGCAGGCGAACGCGCGCCTGCCGTCCGAGGTGACGGCGGCCGGCATCACGACGAGCAAGAGCACGCCCGACACGCTCATGTACGTCACGCTCTATTCGCCGAAGGGAAGCTACGACTCGCTGTTCCTCAGCAACTATCTCAACATCAATATCGTCGAGGCGATCAAGCGCATCGACGGCGTCGGCAGCGTGCAGGTGTTCGGCAGCGACTTCGGCATGCGCATCTGGCTGCGGCCCGATCGGATGGCGCAGCTCGGCGTAACGACGTCCGACGTCGCGAATGCGATCCGCGAGCAGAACGTGCAGGCGCCCGCGGGCCAGGTCGGGCAGTACCCGTCGCCGCCGCACCAGGTGTTCCAGTACGGCGTCGAGGTGCACGGACGGCTCGTCACCGCCGACGAGTTCGGCGGCATCGTCGTCAAGGCGCAGCCCGATGGCTCGCTCGTGCACGTGCGCGACCTCGCGCGCGTCGAGCTCGGCGCGAAGGATTACGCGGTGCAGGCGCGCTTCGACGGCCAGCCGACCGGCACGTTCGGCGTGAACCTGACGCCGGAAGCGAGCGCGGTCGCCGTGTCGAAGGCGATCCGCGCCGAGCTCGAGCAGCTGAAGGCCGGCTTTCCGCCGGATCTCGCGTACGACGTCGTCGTCGACAAGACGGTATTCGTCATCGCGTCGCTCGACGAAGTCGTCAAGACGCTCGGTGAATCGCTCGTGCTCGTCATGCTCGTCGTGTTCCTCTTCCTGCAGAACTGGCGCGCGACGCTCATTCCCTTGCTAGCGGTGCCGGTATCGCTCGTCGGGACGCTGGCCGCGTTCATCGCGCTCGGCTTCACGCTCAACACGCTGACGCTGTTCGGCATGGTGCTCGCGATCGGCATCGTCGTCGACGACGCGATCGTCGTCGTCGAGGCGGTAGAGCACCACATCCAGGAAGGCATGGACCCGCGCGCGGCCACCGTGCAGGCGATGCGCGAGGTTTCCGGGCCGGTCGTCGCCGTGGCGCTCGTGCTCGCCGCCGTGTTCGTTCCGGTTGCCTTCCTCGGTGGCATCGCGGGCGCGCTCTACCGTCAGTTCGCCGTGACGGTCGCGGTATCGACGCTGCTGTCGGCGTTCGTTGCGCTGTCGCTCACCCCGGCGCTGTGCGCGACGTTGTTGCAGCCCTCGCGCGGCGGAAGCGGCGTGCACGCGCGCGGACCGTTCGGCGTGTTCAACCGCGGCTTCGAGCGGATGCTGCGCGGCTACAGCCGCACCGTCGGTCTCGCGATCCGGCGCATGGTCATTGCGCTGCTGCTCCTCGTCGCCCTCACTGCCGGCGCACTGTTGCTGTTCCGGCAAGTGCCGAGCGCATTCGTGCCGCCGGAGGACCAGGGGTTCCTGATCGGCGCCGTCGTGCTGCCCGAAGCGGCGGCGCTCGAGCGCACGATGGACGCGACCGCCAGGCTCGACGGTTACCTTGCGAAGACGCCGGGTATCGTCAAGCGGCTCGTCGTCAACGGCTTCAACATCCTCAACGGCTCGCAACAACCCAATGGCGCGCTGTTCGTCGCGGCGCTGGCACCATGGAACGAGCGCACCACGCCGGCGACGAGCATCAGCGGCGTCATCGGCGCGATCTTCCGCGAAGGCGCGGCGATCCCGCAGGCAACGGTCGTTCCGCTCAATCCGCCGGCACTGCCGGGGCTCGGCGCGTTCGGCGGCTTCAGCTTCAAGCTCGAGGATCATCGCGGCGGCACGCCGCTCGAGCTTGCGAAGGTCGCCGACGATTTCGTCGCGGCAGCGAAGAAGCGGCCCGAAATCGGCTCGATCCGCTCGGGCCTCAACCCGCGCACGCCGGCGTACGACCTGCGCATCGACCGGGAAAAGGCGAAGACGCTCGGCGTGCCGATCACCGACATCTTCAACGCGCTGCAGACGTTCCTGGGCGGACTGCAGGTGAACGACTTCAACCGCTTCGGCCGCAGCTACAAGGTGACGATGCAGGCCGAGCCGCAGTTCCGCGGCGACATCTCGTCGATCAAGCTCTTCCACGTGCGCAACGCCAAGGGCGACATGGTGCCGCTATCGACGCTCGTCACGGCGGTGAGCGCGAGCTCACCGTCGGTGCTGCAGCGCTACAACCAGTTTCGCGAGGCCGACATCTCGGGTGACCCGGCGACAGGCTACAGCGCGGGACAGGCGCGTGCCGCGCTCGAGGCGGTCGCGGCGCAGGCGCTGCCGCAGGGTTACGGCTTCGAATGGTCGGGGCTGTCGTTGCAGGAGCAGCAATCGTCCGGCCAGACACCGATCGTGTTCGGGCTCGCGGTCCTCTTCGTTTTCCTGTTCCTCGCCGCCCTCTACGAGAGCTGGTCGGTCCCGTTCGCCGTTCTGCTTGCCGTGCCGATCGGGGTGTTCGGCGCGATCCTCGCGCTCTCCGTCGTCGGCATCACGAACAACATCTATGCGCAGATCGGCCTCATCCTGCTGATCGGCCTGTCGGCAAAGAACGCGATCCTGATCGTCGAATTCGCGAAGGTGCGCGTCGACGAAGGAATGGACGCCGTCGAAGCCGCGATCGCGGCGGCGAAGCTGCGGCTGCGGCCGATCCTGATGACGTCGTTCGCGTTCATTCTCGGCGTGCTGCCACTTGCCCTCGCCAGCGGTGCCGGCGCCGGCGCGCGCGTATCGATGGGCATCGCCGTGTGTGCGGGCATGACATTCGCCACGCTGTTCGGCATCTTCATCGTGCCGGTGCTGTTCGTCGCCATCGAGAAGCTCGCCGGCCGCCTGCGGCGCAAAGGGCCGCCCGAGGATACGCACCGGGCCGCGACACCCGATGCGAAGACGCCATGAACGCCGTTGCGCGCCACGCAGCGTGCCTCGCCGCCATCGCGCTGTCGGCCTGCACGCTCACGCCGCCCTATCATCGTCCCGATGCGGGCGTGCCGGATGCGTACCACGGGCCGGTGCACGAAGCGACGGCGCGCTCGATTGCCGACGTCGGGTGGTGGAACGTCTTTGGCGATCCGCGACTCGTGGCACTCATTCGCGACGCGCTGTCCGGCAATCTCGACCTCGCGATCGTCGCCGCGCAGATCACCCAGGCCGAGGCGCAGGTGAGCGCGGCACGCTCGCCGATCTTCCCGCAGGTCACGGGCCAGGGGCAGGCACAGCGCAGCAACGAGACGCCGCCGTTCGCGACTTCGAACAGCTTCGTCGCCGCACTCGCGTTGTCGTGGGAGCTCGACTTCTGGGGACGTTATCGAAGCGCCACGGAGGCGGCGCGTGCGCGCCTCCTCGCCACCGAGGAGGCGCGCAGCGGCATCATTGCGTCGCTCGTCGCCGGCGTCGCGCAACAGTACCTCACGCTCAATGCGCTGCACCAGCGCCTCGACATCGTGAACCGCACCGCCGCGGCGCAGCGCGATTCGCTGCGTCTCGTGAAGCTCCTCGCCGAGCACGGCGTGCAATCGGCCACCGAGGTGCGGCAGGCCGAGTCGCAGGTGCTCACCACGCAAAATCAGCTGCCCGCGATCGAGCGGCAGCTCGGCGCAACCGAGGATGCGCTGGCGGTCCTGCTCGGCAAGTCGCCCCGCGCTTTCGACATCCCTGCAACGCTGCCTGCGGACGCGCTGCCGCCGGACGTCCCCGCCGGGCTTCCGTCCGAGTTGCTCGAGCGGCGGCCCGACATCCGGCAGGCCGAGCAGCAGCTGATCGCGGCGAACGCCAACATCGGGGTCGCCCGCGCGCAGTTCTTCCCGTCGATCTCGCTCACGGGATCGCTCGGCCGGGCGAGCGAAGCGCTCGCCGGCCTCGTCACATCGCAGGGGATTACCGTGCATGCGCTCGGCCTCGCCGCGACCGCGCCGATCTTCGAGGGTGGCGCGCTCGTCGCGAACGAACGGATCGCGCGGGCGCAGGCCGAGCAGGCCGCGGCGCAATATCGGCGCACGGTGCTGGTGGCGCTGCAGGAAGTCTCCGATGCGCTGATTGCTTACGATCGCGACGCCGCCGAGGTGAAGGGCAATCGCGATCGGGTGGCCGTGTCGCAGGAATATCTGCGGCTTGCCAACCTTCGCTTTCGTGCCGGCGTGATCAGCTATCTCGAGGTGCTCGATGCGCAGCGCCAGCTTTTCTCGGCGCAGCTCGACCAGAATGCGAGCGAGCTCAACCAGCGGCTGGCCATCGTGCAGCTCTACAAGGCACTGGGAGGCGGATGGACAGAAGCACCCTGACGCGGCTCGCGCTATTGGCGCTCTCGCTCGATGCATCCGGCGTGAGCGCGCAGATCGCATCGTGCGCCGCGATCAGCAGCGATCGCGAACGGCTTGCCTGCTATGACGCGCTCGCGCAGCGCGAGCCGCCCCGCGACGCCGGCGCACAACGCGCGCCGATGCCGGAGCCCGGCGCGCAAGATGGATCTGCGCCGAATGCGCCGAATGCGCCGAGTGCGCTCGAGCGGCGTTGGGAATTGCGTCCCGAGCTGCGGCATGGGCCGTTCCGGTTGCTCCCGTACCGGCCGCTGTACCTGCTCGTGCACGGCACCACGAACACGAACGACGCGCCGAGCTCGCCGACGCGCCCGGCACCGGTGCAGGACATCACGCTCCAGCGGGTGGAAGCGAAGCTGCAACTCAGCTTTCGCACCAAGCTCGCCGAGGACATGCTCGGCAGCGCGACCGATGTCTGGTTCGGCTACACGCAGCAATCGTACTGGCAGGCGGCGAACAGCCGCTATTCGTCGCCGTTTCGCGAGACGAACTACCAGCCGGAATTCATTGCGATCCATCCGCTCGCGCTCGAATGGGGCGGGGTTCATCTGCGCTACGCGGCGTTGAGCTTCACGCACGAATCGAATGGGCGTGGCGAATCGCTGTCGCGGAGCTGGAACCGGCTCATCGGGCAGCTTGGCCTCGAATCGGGCCCGTGGTCGCTGCAATTGCGGCCGTGGGCGCGCGTGTTCGACGCAACCGGCGATCGCGATGACAATCCCGACATCGAGGACTACGTCGGCCGCGGGGAGCTCGTCGCGGCGTATCGGGCGAACGGACACGTCGTGACGTTCACCGGCCGGCATTCGCTTCGGGCGGGCCGACGCTCACGCGGCTCGGCGCAACTCGACTGGGCGTTTCCGATCGCCGGCGCGCTGAACGGTCATGTGCAGCTCTTCTCCGGCTACGGCGAAAGCCTGATCGACTACAACCACCGGCAGACGACGATCGGCGTCGGCGTATCGTTCTTCGACTGATTGCACGAGCGGCGAAACGCGCTCGCTAACAGGACCCGCGCTTCGCGGATTTCGAGCTGGCATGTCGCTGCCCGCTTCCAAACGAAGACTTCCTGCGCGGCTACATGGCGGATTTCCGCGCTTTCATCGCACGGGTCTACACCGTGCTGCCACGCGGCCGCTGAACGGGTTGATGGCGGACGCCCCGCGATTTCGCGTCCGTTGCGTTTACCGAGGTCGAAAGCGCGGAGCGGGTGCGACGCGTTCGCGAGTCGCGCACAGCACGCGGCTCCGCCCGCTGGCGTAACGTGTCTCCCCTATCTACCGCGCATACAGGCCCTTGGTCGAATCGATCTCCTGCCCGCCGACCGATATCCTCCCAATGACGCTCGACGGCACGCCGAAATCGTAGGGAGAGATCGCGGGATTCTCGGCGACGACCTGACCGCTCACTTTGATCTCGTCACCCTTCGCGCCTTCCTTCAGGCTCAGTGCATGGGCCTTCAGATGGACGAGCTTGCCACGCACCAGGCTGTCTCCTTCGCCACCCTTGGTGCGGATGTCGTGCTGAACGCAAATCGTGCCAAAGGGCTTGGAAAGTTGTACGCCGATGGCGCCGTCGCCGTAGGTCGTGATCCTCTGAAAGTCGGCTTTTTCAAGCGAGCCGTCGTACAGGTTGAAGCCACGCGCGCCTATGCCGTAGGTTTCGATGGCGGCTTGAATACCAAGCGTGTCGATGTTCCCGAAGTTCACGAAACCGATGCCGCTCGGTCCATGCGATGCGACCGTCGCGCGTGCTGTCCACGAGTCGACATCGCCCCAGTTATCCAGCACCATGTCATTGGCGCCGTAGGTGCTGACGGGGCCCTCGTTGATGACGCGCTGCGCGTGCACGCCCGAGCCGACAAAAACGCCTCCCGTGATGAGGTTGGACGTGCCGTTCGGGATGCCGCCGTCCGCATGAATTTCGCCGGTAGTCACCTGCACGAGCTCGATGCTGCCGCCTTCCTGCGTGGGCGCGGGGGCTTTGCTCATGTCGGCGTGATCCGGAATGAACCAGCCGCCGAAGATGAACACGCCGCTGCCTCGTAGCGGATGCTCCTTGCTGCCGCCCGAAAGGTTACGGGCGTCGACGGTCCAGCGACTCGTGCTGTCCTTCGAGAAGTTGTAGACCGTCAGTGCGCCGAGCAGCACTTCCACGCCGAAGCCCGCCGGACGGTGCGCCGCCATCCGCGCGTCGGCGCGCTCGACATGAATGTTGTTCAGTCTCAGCTCGCCTTTCCTTGCCTGGTTGCCTTCCAGATGGAATCGGCCCACCGTCGTTACGTCGCTGATCTCGAGGGTGCCGAGGTCATCGGTATCGTCGGAAAGGCCGATTGCGATCTGGGTCTCATCGACGACCAGTCGCAGCTTGGAGATTCGATGGCTTGCAGTCAGCATCAGCCCCGGCTGGCCGGCTTTGAAATGCAGTTCCGCGGCTCGACTTCCGCCACGCAGTTCGGTACCCGCGGTCAGTTTCAACGTAGAAAGGCCGGTTATCCGGCCGCCCACTTCGATGACCACGGCCGCTTGCGTGATTGCATCCTGAAGAGAAGCGGCATCGTTGACCTGGATAACGTCATCGTTCACGGCAATCTCCTCATGCTGTTGACGGCGAGAGCAGATGCGTTCGATGGTAGCGCGACCGGTTTGTTCCTGCTGGAACGCCGGGCAACGCGTCGTTGCCCGGTGTTGAACGGAATGCGCGGTTGGGCTACCGAATCTCGCAGAATTCAGAATACTATGCTGCCGACGATTGCACGCGGCGTGCGAGTTGCAGGTTCCGAGGCATCGCGTTTCCCCGCATCCATCACTGAAGGAGGACAGCATGGCGAACGCTTCGATCACCGGTACCAGTTACGAATCCCCCGCCACGCTCGACGTCGCCCGGCTCCTGCTGCGGCTGATGCTCGGCGTGCTGATCCTGCTGCACGGGATCAGCAAGATCCGGGGCGGCCCGGGCTTCATCCTCGACATCGTGGACAAGGCCGGGCTGCCGGAACCCTTCGGCTATCTCGTGTACGTGGGCGAGGTCATCGCCCCGATCCTCGTGATCATCGGACTTTTCACGCGCGCCGCCGCGCTGGTGATCGCGATCAACATGGTTGTCGCGATCCTGCTCGTGCACGTTTCGCAGTTCTTCACGCTTGCCGATTCCGGTGGCTGGGCGCTGGAGCTGCAGGGACTGTATATCGTCGTCGCTGTGTGTGTGGCCCTTCTCGGCGCCGGCCGCTACAGTGTCGGCGGCCGACACGGCATATGGAACTGAGCGGAGTCAGCGCACGTCGGCGGTGAGCTGCGCCAGCGCCTCGTCGAGACTCGTCACCGTGCGCTCGACGTTGCGCAGCTTGTCGAGGCCGAAGAGGCCGATGCGGAAAGTCCTGAAATCCGCTCCTTCGTCGCATTGCAACGGCACGCCGGCGGCGGTCTGCAGGCCGGCCTCGACGAACCGGCTTCCCGACTGGATGCCCGCATCGTCGGTGTAGCTGACGACGACGGTCGGCGCCTCGAAACCCGGCGCGGCGACGCTCGGCATCCCGCGCTTCGCGACGAGGCGGCGCACCTTGTCGCCGAGCTCCTGCTGCGCGCTCTTCGCGCGCTCGAAGCCGAAGGCTTCGAGGTCCTGCATCGAATCGGACAGGCGCGCGATCGAATCGGTCGGCATCGTCGCGTGGTACGCATGCGTGCCGTGCTTGTACGCATCCATGATCGACAGCCACTTGCGCAGATCGCATGCGAAGCTCGTGCTCGTGGTGTCGTCGATCGCCTTCCTGGCGCGCTCGCCGAGCATGACCAGCGCGAATCCTGCCGCGCTGCTCCAGCCTTTCTGCGGTGCGCTGATCAGGATGTCGACGCCGCTCGCCGCCATGTCGACCCACAGCGCACCCGATGCAATGCAATCGAGGACGAACATCGCACCGACCGAATGCGCGGCCTCGCCGATGCCGCGCAGATACGCGTCGGGCAGGAGAATGCCCGATGCCGTTTCGACGTGCGGCGCGAACACCAGCTCGGGCCTTTGATCGCGAATCATGGCCACCACCTCGCCGAGCGGCGCCGGCGCGAACGGAGCCTCTCGCCCCGCGGCGGTTCGGCGCGCCTTGACGACCGTCGTTGCCGAGGGAATGGCGCCCATGTCGAAGATCTGCGACCAGCGATAGCTGAACCAGCCGTTGCGGATCACGAGGCAGCGCCTGGCCGTTGCGAACTGGCGCGCCACCGCTTCCATGCCGAACGTGCCGCTGCCCGGCACGATCACGCTGGCGGGCGCGCGGTAAACCGATTCGACCTGCTGCGCGACGTGCGTCATCACGCGCTGGAAAGCGCGCGACATGTGATTGAGGGCACGGTCGGAGAACACGACCGAATACTCGAGCAGACCATCGGGATCGACATTCGGAAGGAGGCCAGGCACGATCGACTCCAGCTTATTGGAACTTGACCGACAGGATAGCGCGGGCGCTCAGGCACGCGCCGCGCGCCTTAAGTCGTCGCGAGCGTTCGCTTCGGTTCGCGATCGGGATTGCGATTGCGCTCGAGCCAGCCGTCGACGAGCGCCACGACGCGATCGACCGCCTCGAGCCGCATGCCCTTCTGCGCCGCGGCCAGTTGCACGAGCCGGTCGACGCGCTCGATGTTGCGTGCCCCGGCGGCCAGCGCGCGCGCCGCCGACGACGGCTTGGCGAGTCCCTGCGCGGCATTCGCATACTTGCCGAACGGGACGAGATCGGCGTCGCTCGCGCCGAGCGCCCTGCACACGCTGGCCACCCATTCGTACACCGCGCGCGACGCCGCGAGGTCGGCGTGCACGGCATCGCGGATCGAGCGCACGCCGTCGGACTGCACGCAACGGTAGTTGCCCGTCAGCAGCATGCTCCATTTGGCGAGCGGCACGAACAGCGATTCGTGCACCCTGAGCTTGACCGGCAGCTCGACCGCTCCCGCGGACGTTTCGAGCCGGCTTGCCTCGATGCCGGCCTCGAGCCGATGCAGGATCGCCGTGTGCGCATCGGATGCGAAGCGCGCCGCCTTGAAATTCGTCGGCAGGCTGACCTGCAGCACGTTGACCTTTTCGTCGGGCGGCCGGAACGCCTGCGGGTCGGGACTGCATAGCGTCATCAGCGCCGGATCGAAGCCATCCCACACCGTTGCATCCGTATAGCAAGGACGAAGTGCTGCTACATCGAGCCCCGGGATGCGCGCGAGGTACGGCAACGGCGGCATGTTCATGATCGACATGCAGGGAACCCTTGCGACGGCGACCGCATGCAACAGCTCGCGCACGCCGGGCGACGCGTACTGCGGCTCCTGCATCGCGAGTGCGACGAGATCGTAACGACCAGGCTCGACGCCGCTCGTGCCGGTCGCCGATACGCGACCCGCGAGCCGGCGCGTGTCGATCTCGACCAGCTCCTTCGAGCCTTTGACCGGCAGCCGCACGCGGAAACCTTCGCTGTTGATGAGCGCGGCTTCTGCCGGCAGGCATACGAGCGTCACATCGTGACCGGCGAGCAGCAGCTTCGCGCCGAGCAGCGATCCGTACGACGCGCCCATGATCAGGATGCTGTACTTGCGTTGCATTTGCATCGTCCTCCTATCGTCTTTTTTTGTCTCACGACAATCCGCTGACCGGGATCGACGCGCCATGAATGGCACGCGCCGCCGGTGAGGCAAGAAACATGATTATGCGCGCAAGGTCCTCGGGCGCCACCCAGCGCGCGGGGTCGGCGCCCGGCATCGCCTGCCGGTTCTGCGGCGTGTCGATGGTGGTCGGCAGCACGCAATTCACGTTGATGCCGCGCTCGCGCAACTCGGCCGCCATCGCTTCGGTGAGACGCATCACCGCGGCCTTCGACGCGGCATACGCACCCATGTTGGCGCCGGCGCGCAACGCCGCGTGCGCGCCCACGTTGACGATGCTGCCGCCGCCCGCCGCGAGCATCGCCGGCACGCACGCGCGTGCCATGCAGAGCACGCTGCGCACGTTCGCGTCGAACAGCAGCTGCCACGTCGCGTCCGACGTTTCGTGCACCGGCCCGTCCATGCGAAATGCGCCGGCGAGATTGCAGAGGGCATCGATGCGTCCGAAACGTGCGCGCGCGGCGGCCGCGACGCCATTCGCGTCGTCCTGACGGCCGAGATCGGCCGCGACGAAAAGACGCCGCTCGCCCTCCTCGCCGAAGCGTTCGGCCAGCGATTGCTGGTGCCGCGCAACGAGCACGAGATTGGCGCCCTCGGCGCCGAACGCGCCGGCGACCGCTCGCCCGAGATTGCCCGACGCCCCCGTCACGATCACCGTCCGGTTGCCGAATTCCACGCCGACTCCTTCGCTGTCGAAAGCGCCTCGTATACGCCGCGCGCGGCGTCACGGCAATGCCCGCCGCGGCGGCCGCTTCCTGCCATGACGGGATTTTTGCTATCGTCCGCCCGTGACGCGCGCCGCGCGACAGGAGCCTTCCGGCCATGGAAACGCAAGCTGCCCTGCTCCGCCGCCCTAATGCATTGGGCGTGCATTCGCTCGATCGGTTCGTTTTCAGCGTCCCCGACATCGACGCCGCCGAACGCTTCTACCGCGCCTTCGGGCTCGACGTCGGCCGCGACGGCAACCGGCTCGAACTGCGCGTGTACGGAAACGCCCATTGCTGGGGCAGCATCGTCGCGAACGGGCAGCCGAAGAAGCTCCAGTACGTTTGCTTTTCGGCGTACGACGACGATTTCGACGCGCTCGCGGCGCGCTTCGCGCATGCCGGCGCGACGTCGCCGCATCCGCTGTCCGACGGGCGCGGCGTATGGACACGCGATGCCGACGGCACGCCGGTGCAGCTTGTCGCCGGACCCAAGGTATCGGCGTCGGCCAAGGGTGCGCACGCACCGGCCGCCGCCGTGGTGCACGGCAAGCCCGCGGCACCGAACCGGAAAACCGCCGCGCCCGTACGACCCCGGCGCCTGTCGCACGTGCTGCTCTTCACGCCCGACGTCGCGCGCCAGCTTGCGTTCTACACCGGCACGCTCGGGCTGCGGTTATCGGATCGCTCGGGCGACATCATCGCGTTCCTGCACGGCCCGCATGCCAGCGACCATCACATGATCGCCTTCGCGAAATCGCATGCGCCGGGGCTGCATCATTCGAGCTGGGACGTCGCGAGCTTCGACGACGTGGGCCTTGGCGCCGAACGCATGCGCGCGGAAGGCTATGCCAAAGGCTGGGGCGTCGGCCGCCACGTGCTGGGCTCGAACTATTTCCACTACGTGCAGGATCCGTGGGGCAGCTTTGCCGAGTATTCGTTCGACATCGATTTCGTGCCCGCCGACGTCGACTGGCCCGCGGCCGATCATCCGCCCGAGGACTCGTTCTACGTCTGGGGACCCGCGGTCCCCGACGATTTTGTCGTCAATCACGAAGCACCCGCCCCCGCCCCGGCCTGACGGAGAAACCATGACGATTTTCAAACGCATTGCACGCCGGCTCGGCGTCCTGTTCGCGGTGCTGCTCGCGGTGAGCGGCACGGCACTCGCGCAGGCGCCGCAACCGCCGATCCGCATCGGCAGCACGCTGGCGCTGACCGGACCGCTCGCGGCGACGAGCCTCATCCACAAGGTCGTCGGCGAGATCTACGTCGAGCAGCTCAACCAGCGCGGCGGCTTGCTCGGACGCAAGGTCGAATGGATCGTGAAGGACGACCAGTCGAAGCCCGAGCTCGCGCGCACGCTCTACGAGCAGCTGATCACGTCCGACAAGGTGGATCTGCTGATGGGGCCGTATGCAACGGGTGCCATCCTGTCGGCGATGGGCGTCGCGCAGCGCTACAACAAGGTGCTCGTCCATCATACGTTCGGCATTCCATCGATGGCGAAGTACGACATGCAGTTTCCGGCGTGGTCGCTCGGTCCGGAACCGGCGACGACGGTGCCGAACACCGTGTTCGACGCGCTCGCCGCGTCGCCCGCGCCACCGAAGACGATCGCCGTCGTGACCAGCAAGTTTCCGTCGGTGCACTTCATGTCGCTCGGCGCACGCGACGTCGCGAAGAAGCGCGGACTGACCGAGGTGCTGTTCCTCGAATGGGACTTCGGCAACCTCGACTACGGACCGATCGCCGCGCGCATCAAGGACGCGAAGCCCGATTTCCTGTGGGTCGGCGCGATCGGGCTCGAGGGGAATCAGCTCCTCGAAGCGATGCACAAGATCGACTACACGCCGAAGGAACACTTCTACATGTATCCGGCACCCGGGCCGATGTCGAAGTCGCCGCTCGCGAACAACGCGATGTCGATGACGGTGTTCGAGGAGCACGCACCGTTCACCAGTGCACCGGGTGCGGCCGAGTTCATCCGGCTCTATCACGAGCGTGCGGCGAAGGCCGGCATCCCCGACACGGCGGTCGAGGTCCAGGCGGCCGCCTCGTACACCGCGTGGCAGATTCTCGAAGCGGGCGTGCGCGGCGCCGGCAGTCTCGACGACAAGGCGATCGCCGCGTATCTCAAGAAGAACGGTGCGACCACGATCCAGGGCAAGCTGCGCTTCGACGGGCCGAGCAACTACGGCGACGACCTGATGCGCGTCAAGCAGGTGCAGGACGGCCACTGGGTCACCGTGTATCCGAAGGCGTACGCGGCGCCGGGTGCGACGCTTCGCGTGCAGTAACCGATGCACCCCTCATCCCCGCCCTCTTTCCGCATTGCGGGGAGAGGGCGCCGAGCCCCAGCGAGGCGGGTGAGGGGCGGCTGATCCATGACCCTCCCCAGTGCCACGCTCCTCGCGCAGTCGGCGCTGTCGGGGATTTTCATCGGCGGCCTGTACGGGTTGCTCGGGCTCGGCCTCACGCTGTCGTGGGGCCTGCTGCACGTCATCAATCTCGCGCATTTCGCCTTCGTCTTTCTTGCTGCCTATCTTTGCTACCAGCTCGCGAGCGTCGGCGGCGTCGATCCGCTGTTGACGCTGCTTTTGATCGTGCCGCTTTTTGCCGTGCTCGGCGTGGCGGTGCAGTGGCTGCTCGCGCGGTTCCGCGTCTCGGCGCTCAACTCGCTGCTCGCGACGTTCGGCATCACCGCGATCGTCGAGGCCGGCATTCAAGCCGTCTGGACCGCCGACTTTCGCAAGCTCGAGTCGGTCTACGCCGGTTTGAAGCTGCGCGTCGGCGGGCTGTTCATCCCGCTGCCCGAGCTCCTCACGCTGTCGCTCGCGATTGCGCTCGCATTCGGCGTCTTTGCGGCGATGCGCTACACGCGGCTCGGCCGGGCGCTTCGCGCGCTCGCCGAAGACGCGCCGGTCGCCGCGGCGTTCGGCATCAACGCAAAGGCCCACGCGCTGATCCTGTCCGGAGCGTCGGGCGCACTCGCGGGCATCGCCGGCGTCTGCCTCGCACTTTCGTTCACGCTGACGCCGTCGTCGATCTATGCGTGGGTCGGCGTCGTCTTCGCCGCGGTCATGCTCGGCGGCCTCGGCTCGGCGCTGGGTGCGCTTGCTGCCGGTCTCGTGATCGGACTGTCGGAAGCCATCACGATGGCGGTTGCCTCGCCATCGTGGGCGCCGATCGTGTCGTTCACGCTGCTGATCGCGCTTCTGCTGGTGCGCCCGGGACGCTCCTGAAACTCGACCGCACGCTCGCCGGCATCGTCGCCGCGGGTGCGGTGCTCGCGACGATTCCGTTCCTGCATCTGCCCGCGTTCTACGAATCGTTCCTGTACCTCGTCCTGCATTGGATCGTCCTCGCGACGTCGTGGAACATCCTGTCGGGCTACTCCGGCTATTTTTCG
>DASSVX010000238.1:0-23564 GCA_035705655.1 Casimicrobiaceae bacterium | reverse complement strand
ACCGTTGCAAGCAGAAGCCCGATGCACAGGCTGATCAAGGCCTTCGCCATCGATGCGCCGCCGAGCGCGACGACGCCGGACAGACCGAGCAGCACGACCGCGAAATATTCGGGCGAATCGAAGCGCAGCGCGAAATGCGCGAAGGGGACCGCGAGCACCACGGCCGACACGCAGGTGATGAGGCCGCCCCACAGCGCCGCAAGCAACGTCCAGCCCAGCGCCTGTGCGGGCTTGCCCTGGCGCGCCATCGGGTAGCCGTCCCACAACAACGGCACGTCGAGCGGCTCGCCGGGAATGCGAAACAGGATCGACGTGAACGCGCCGCCGTAGGTCCCCGACAGGTACATCGCCGTGAGCAGGATGATCGACGGCGTGACGCTCATGCCGTAGGTGAACGGCAACGCCAGCACGACACCCATCACCAGCGTGAGTCCGGGCAGCACCGCGACGAGCATGCCGACGACGAGTCCGACGACGAGCGAAGCGGCGTTGGGCAGCGTCAGCAGGTGCAGGAATCCGAGCCCGAGCTGATGCAGCGTTTCGTCCATCGCGGGCGCCGCTTCAGCGCACGCCGAGCAGCGCGAGCAGCCAGACCGACAGTGCCTTGAACGGGCCTCGGCCGAGCGGCAGCGATACGTAGACGATCTTCATGAACACGTAGACGAATGCGAGGCTGCCAAGCACGCTGGCCGACACGATCACGCGCGTGCGCCGATAGCGGCCGACGACCATGAACAGCGCGAGGTAGAGCGCGGTTGCGACGAAGAAGCCGAGCCAGTCGAGTGCGAGAACGTACGCGATCGTGAGGGCGATGCCGCCGGCAAGGCACCAGGCAAAGCGGTCTTCGGAAGCGGCCTGCGCGTCTTCGTTGCCGCTTGCGTACGCGGACGACGAATCGTCGTGCGCCGCACGCTCGAACGCGATGCGGCGCACGATCTCGCAAACGCACACGACGATCAGCAGCACGAGGACCGCGCGCGGCCAGAAATCGGGACCGAGCTGGCCGGGCCGCGCGGCCGCCGCGAATGCGCCGGCGTCGCGATACAGATAGCCGGCCACCGCGCACAGCGCCACATAAGGCGCGAGCGACGCGAGCTTGCCGAACATGCGCGTGGACGCGACCGTCGCTTACTGCTTCTGCACCATCGCGGCCTTCATGTCCGCGACTTGCGCCGCGAGATACGGCTCGGCCTTGTCGGCCGGGATGAAGCTGTCCCTGGCCGAGAAGTTCTCTTCGAGGAATTTCTGGTATTCGGGTGTGGCCGCCGCCTTGGCCATCGCATCGCTCAGTATCTTCACGCGCTCGGGCGGCGTGCCGGCCTTGACGACATACGAGCGGAACTGCGGCAGCGCGATGTGATATCCGAGCTCGTAGGAGCTCGGCACGTCCTTGAACGCCGCGAGCCGCTCCTTGCCGAAAATGACGATCGGCCGGATCTGCTTGTTCAGGATGAACTGGCGCACGTCGCCCGCCTGCTCGTAGAGCGCGTCGACGTGACCGCCGATCACCGAGACGTAGCGCTCGCTTGGTTTCGCGTACGGCACCTCGACGACGGTGATGCCCTTGGATGCGAGGAACTGCAGCGTCATGTCGTCGACGCTGCCGAAGCCGAGCGTGGCGACCTTGAGCGTCTTCGGCTTCGCGCGCGCCTCCTTCTCGAATTGCGCCCAATCCTTGATCGGGCTGTTCTCGGCGACGAACAGGAACGACGGCACCTGCATCATCACGGCGATCGGCGTGATGTCGCCGAGCTTCCAGCGTGGATTCGGACCGGCGAGCAGCGCATTCGTGTCGGCAATGTAGATGGCCATCGCATAGCCGTCGGCCTGCTCGGCGAGCAGCTTCGCCATGCCGGTCGCGCCGGTCGCGCCCGGCGTGTTGATCACGGGAAACGACGTGCCGAGGACGGGCTCGGTGAGCTTCGCGGTGAGCCGCGCGAGCTGGTCGGCGCCGCCGCCGGGTCCCCACGGGACGATGATCTCCACCGGCCGCGATGGATACTTTTCCTGCGCCGGTGCGATGGAAACGAAAACCGAGGCGGCGATCGCGGCGGCCGCGGCCAATGCTCGTTGCATTGCCTTCATTGCAGAATCCTCCAGTGTGCGATGGAATCGCGGCGCCCGCGGTTGTTGTCGGATTGGTGCGCGCGACCGGGGAAGTGTCCCACAGCTTTGCGCGGCAAGGCAACGCGCGCAGTGGCGCCGTCGTTGCGTCTTGCGTCGAGAGGAACCGAGAACGGGGCGGCGCCGTCGCAATCCCGACGCGCCGGTCGTGCCATAGATGGCATCCATCTTCTCTCCCCACGCATGCACGCGTTCTATTGACCGCCCGCGAAAAGACGTCGACACTGGCGCCCCCGGGCCACACCGCAGCTCGCCGATCCGTCCGAATTTCGCCGCCCGCGCATGGAGATCAGACTGCTCCGCTACTTCTCGGCGGTCGCCGAGGCACGCAGCTTCACGCGCGCCGCGCAGACGCTCGGCATTTCGCAACCGACGCTGTCGCACCAGATCCGCAAGCTCGAATCGGATCTCGGCACGATCCTCTTCGAGCGCGCCGTGCGCAATGTCACGCTCACGTCGGCCGGTTCGACGTTCAAGCCTTTCTGCGACCGTACGCTGAAGGAGCTCGATTCCGGCGTGCTGGCGATCTCCGATCTCGAGGGCCTCATGCGCGGCACGCTGCGCATGGCGGTGTTCCATTCGTTTGCCAATTCGGGGCTTGGACCGGTCTTCGCACGGTTCGCGCTGCTGTTTCCGGGCGTTCGCATCGAGGCGCGGCTTCTGCCACGCATGGAAATGGAGCGCCAGCTCATCGCCGGCAACCTGGACCTCGCGCTCGCCTACGTTTCGGAGGACAAGGAGCACATCGTTGCCGAGCGGCTTTTCGATGAGGAGCTGGTCCTCGTCGTCGGTGCCCGCAACCGCATCGCCGCCGGTCCCCGCCTGACGATGCGGCGCATCGTCGATTTTCCGCTCGTGCTGCTGACCCCGGAATTCGCCGCGCGCCAGTTCATCGATCGCTTCTTCGCGAGCCGCAACCTGCAGCCGAAGATTGCGATCGAGATGAACGCGGTCGACCCGATCCTCGCGGTCGTGCGCGATTCGGATCTCGCGACGGTCATCTCCGAAGGCGCCGTGGGCAACGAGCAAGTGGCGCGCGTCGTGCGCCTCGTCGATCCGGTGCCGCGGCGTGCGCTCGCGGTGTTGTGGCGCCGCGGCGGCTACCGATCGACGGCTGCGCTCCGGCTGGCGGAGATGATCCGCGCGAACTATCGCGGCGCCACGGGCACGAAAGGCCCAAAGCGGCGCCGCGGATAGATAGCATCGATGCAAGCGATGCATCGCTTGCATTTGATCTATTCATTTACCCGGTTTACGCTTGCCGCGAGGTGCGTGCCCGGCCGCGATCGGACGACGCAGGAGGATAGTGATGCAACGCTGGAGATCGGTGCGGACGCAGCGCGACGGAGCCGCGGAGTGACGGATGCTGGCGCCGGCCGCGTGCCGGTCGTGCTCGTCACCGGCTTCCTCGGCAGCGGGAAGACGACGCTCGTCAATCGCCTGCTGAAGTCGCACCGTTATGCGAGGGCCGCCGTCGTCGTCAACGAATTCGGCGAAGTGAGCGTCGATCACCTGCTGGTCGACGCACCGCGGCGCCGCACGCGGATCATCGACGCCGGTTGCGTCTGCGGGCACGTGCACGAGGAGGTCGCGACCAGTCTTCTCGATCTGCTCGATCATCGCGCAAGCCACGCCGACGCGCAGTTCGACCGCGTGCTGATCGAGACGTCGGGTCTCGCCGATCCGGTGCCGATCATCCAGATCCTTCTTGCGGACGCGGCGGTGTCGGCCGCGTTCGAGCTGCGCACCGTCGTGACGGTCTGCGACGGGGTGCACGGCGTCGCCCAACTCGGCACCCACGAGGAATCGATGAAGCAGGCGGCCGTCGCCGACGTGCTCGTGCTGTCGAAGCGCGACCTCGCCGGCGACGATGCGCTGGCCTCGCTGTCGCGGCGCCTGGCGTCGCTCAACCCCGGCGCACGGCAATGTGCGGCCACGTACGGCGAGCTCGACCTGTCGTTGCTCGACGCTGGCGGCTACGCGATCGACGCGCGAAGTGCCGATGCGAAAACGTGGCTTTGCGACTCGCGCTACGCGAGCGCGACGCCCGCCGCCTCGCAGGACCCGTCGATCCGCACGTTCGGCCTTGTGCACGACGGCGAGATCACGGTTCCGGGGCTCGTGTTGTGGATGAACCTCCTCGCCGGCTTTCGCGGCGCGGGCCTTCTGCGCGTCAAGGGCATTCTGAACGTCGAAGGGCAACCCTATGCGGTGCATGCGGTACAGAGCGTGCTGAGCGAGCCGGTGCCGCTGGACCGGTGGCCCGACGGCGACGACCGTCGTTCGCGCCTCGTCTTCATCACGCGTTGCATCGCGCCCGAGGACGTGAAGCGCACGTTCGCGACGCTCGCATTCGAGGGCGGGCGCGAGCAGCGCAACCTCACCCTCCGCCCCGAGACGTATGCGCGCTTCAAGCAGACGATGGAGGTCTTTCGCGCGGGGTCGCGACAGGCCAGCAAGGCGCCTGCGTCCCGGGACAGCGCGAGTGCGCGCGTCGCGGCGTCGTGGGTCACTCCCAATACCTGATCAGGAGCATGCAACGCATCATGGAGCGGACTTCGAAAGGGGAAGGCAGGCTGAGTTACGTTCTCGGCGCGCGGATGATCGACTGCACCGGCGCTGCGCCGGTGCAGGATCCGGTGATCGTGGTCGACGGTACGCGCATCGCGCAGATCGGCACGCGCAAGACGGTCAAGGTGCCGGACGGCGCCGACATCGTCGATTGCGGTAATGCGACGCTGATTCCGGGCATGCTGGACATTCATCTGCACACGATGATGTTCAACTGCCTGACGTTTCACAATTTCCGCGTCGCCCAGTGGGAAATCACGCCCGAGCTGCAGCAGATGTACGGGCTTTTCCACGCCCAGCTCTGCTTCGACATGGGTTTCACGACGCTGCGCGACATGGGCCTGCAGACCTATCGCGGGCTCCTCGTGCGCGAGGCATGCGCGATTCGCGACGCCATCGACATGGGCATCGTCGAGGGACCGCGCATGCTCATCGCCGCGTTCACGACGATCACCGGCTCGCACCTCGACCTCATCCAGCCGCGTGCCGCCGAGCGGCTCGGCTTCCAGAACGCCGACGGCCCGTGGGAACTGCGCAAGCTGGCGCGAACGAACCTGCTGCACGGCGCCGACGTCATCAAGACCTGTGCATCCGGTGGAGGCGGCACCGACAAGGAGGAGCCCGACATCCGCAACATGACGCAGGTCGAGCTCGACGCGATCGTCGACGAGGCGCACGCATTCCACAAGATCTGCGCCGTGCACTGCTTCACGCCGCAGTCGCAGCGGATGGCGCTCGCCGCCGGTGCGGACACGATCGAGCACATGGTGTTCTCCGACGACGAGACGATCGGCATGATCCGCGAGAAGGGCACTTACGTTACGCCGACGCTGTCGCACCGCACCGACCACGCGATCGAGATGCGTCGCGAGCAGGGAACCTCGCAGTTCGTGCTGAAGAAGATGAAGAGCATCCAGGAGAATTGCTTCGACACGTTCCAGAAGATGCACGCGGCGGGGATCAACATCGCCATGGGCACCGACATGGGCTTCGATCCCGAGATGGGCACCAATGCAGCCGAGCTCGAGATCTACGTGAACCTCGGCATGTCGCCGATGGATGCGCTGCTGACGTGCACGCGCAACGCCGCCCGTGCGATCAAGCTCGACAGGCAGATCGGCACGCTCGAGGCGGGCAAGCTCGCCGACGTGGTCGCGGTCGCGGGCGACCCGCTCGCCGACATCCGCTGTCTGCAGGACAAGAAGAACATCCAGATCGTGATGAAGGAAGGCAAGGTGTACGCGGATCGGCGGCCGGGCCATGCGAAGAGCGTCGTCAACGCCGAGCCGGGAAGCTGGAAGATCCCGGACTATCTGTGAGCGCTCATACACGCCGGCGCCACGGCGCATGAATCGCGAGCCAGCGGCCGTCGTGACGGGCGCAAGCGCCGGGATCGGCGAGGCGATCGCCCGGCGGCTGCTCGACGCCGGCCGCACGGTCGTCACGATGCAGCGAAATGCGCCGCCGATCGAGCATCCGGCCGTTCGCTTCGAGCGCGTCGACCTTTCCGACATGGCGGCGACGCGCGACGCGGCGCGCCGCGTGGCAAGCACCTACGACGTGCGCTACCTCGTCAACAACGCCGGGGCGAACTGCCCCGCGCTCCTCGACGACGCGACGATCGACGAGCTTTCGTACGTCACCAATATCACGCTCGGCGCGGCGATGTTGCTGATCCAGGCGTTCGTCCCCGGCATGCGCGAGGCGCGCTTCGGCCGCATCGTGAACATTTCGTCGCGCGCCGCGCTCGGCAAGATGGGCCGCACCGTCTATTCCACCGCGAAGGCCGGTCTCATCGGCATGACGCGCACGGTCGCGATCGAGACGGGTGCGCACGGCATCACCGTGAATGCCGTCGTGCCAGGTCCCGTCGAGACGAAGCACTGGGCGCGCGGGCATCCACCCGGGAGCCAGCAGCGCCAGACCGTCGTCGACATGATTCTGGTCAGGCGCCTCGGCACGCCGGACGACATTGCGCGCGCCGTTGCCTTTCTGCTCGACGACGACGCGGGCTTCATCACCGGGCAGGCGTTGTTCGTGTGCGGCGGTACGAGCGTCACGGGAACGGGCGGCCAATGAGCGACCCGTTCGCGGCGATCGCATCGCGCGTGGCGGCACGATGATCTCGCCGAAGCCGCGACCGGTGCGCGCCGCGCTGCTCGGCACCGGCGCGTGGGCGAACGTGCTCGCGCAGGCGGCGCGCGGCTCGCGGCTCGAGATCGTCCGCTGTTTCAGCCCCACCGGCGAGCGCCGCGAAGCGTTCGCCGCAGCAACGGGCATCCGCGCGGTCGACGCCCTCGATCGCGTGTGGGACGACGCGGACATCGAGGCGGTCGTCATCGCCGCGCCGAACGACCGGCATCGGGCGCTCGCCGCGCGGGCGGCCGCATGCGGCAAGCACGTGTTCGTCGAGAAGCCGATCGCGCACACGCTCGAGGACGGCCTCGCGATGGTCGCGCTCGAGCGGCAGCACGGCATTGTTCTCGCCGTCGGCCATTGTGCGCGGATGCTCGCCGGCAATCGGTGGATCGCACGCGCGATCGCGGCGGGCGAGCTCGGCCGCGTCACGCATTTGCAGGCGACGTTCTCGAACGACCGCGGCCTCCGGCTCACGCGCGGCGACTGGCGCTTCTACAGCGCGAGCGCGCCGGGCGGACCGCTGTCCCAGATCGGCATCCACCAGTTCGACACGCTGCGCGCGCTGGGCGGTGACCTCGCAGCCGTTTCCGCGCAGAGCGCGCGCCTTTCGCCGGTCGGCGCGGAGGTCGAGGACCAGTGGGTCGTGTCGATCCGCTTCGCCGACGGCAAGCTCGGAAGCATCGTCACGAGCTGGACGAGCCCCGGAGAATATCGCGTGCAGGCGACGGGCGACCGCGCGAGCGTCGACTATGCGGTCGACCAGTCGCGGTGGGCAGAGCCTTCGCGCCTGCACGAGCGCGCGGTGCTGGCGCGGCAGGCGCGCGGCGACGGCCCGCAAGCGCGCACGCGCATTCCCGTGCCGCCGGGCAACATGTTTCGCGACGAGCTCGAGCAGTTCGCCGATGCGGTGCGCGGCGACGGGACATGCGAGCTGTCGGCCGCCAACGGTTGCCAGGCGCTGGCCGCGGTCGAGGCGGCGATCGTCTCGGCGTCGCGCGACGGCGCCGCCGTGACGCTCGACGAGGTGCTTGCGGCGGCGGGGATGCGCGGAACGCAGGCGGGCGACGCCGCGCGCCACGCCAATGCCATGGCGGGCGGCTGACACAGCGAGGGTCACGAACGTCATGGCGCAACGGATCGACCTGATGCACGTATCGCTTCGCTATCGCACCGAGGCGCGCGAGGTGCTCGCCGTCGACGACGTGAGCTTTACGGTCGCCGAATCCGAATTTCTGTGCCTGCTCGGGCCGAGCGGCTGTGGCAAGACGACGATCATGAACATGATCGCCGGTTTCCTGCGGCCCACCGGCGGCGAGGTGCTGATCGGCGGGGCGCGCCTCGACGCCGTCGAGCACGACCGCGGCGTCGTGTTCCAGGACTTCGCGCAGCTCTTCCCGTGGCGATCCGCGCGGCGCAACGTCGAGTTCGGGCTCGAGATGCGCAACATGCCTGCCGCCGAGCGCAAGCGCGTCGCGCTCGAATTCCTGCGCCTCGTCGGCCTGCAGGAATTCGCCGACGCCTATCCGCATCAGCTATCCGGCGGCATGCAGCAGCGCGTCGCAATCGCGCGCGCCATCGCCTACAGTCCCGGCGTGCTGCTCATGGACGAGCCGTTCGCCGCGCTCGACGCAATGACGCGCGACGAGATGCAGCGGCTCGTCACCGACGTGTGGCGCGAGACGCGCAAGACGGTCGTCTACGTGACGCACAACGTCGCCGAGGCCGTATACCTCGGCGACCGCGTCGTCGTGCTCGACGCGCACCCGGGGCGCGTGAAGGCGGAAATTTCGCTCGACCTGCCGCGGCCGCGCGATCCGCTGTCGCCGCCGTTCGTCGACGCGCAGCGCCGGATACTGGCGCAGCTCGGCATGCACTGAAATACGAGAGCCGCCGCGGGCGGACTGCAGGAAGGGCAACACTCATCGAAGGAGGACGTCATGTCGAAAGGTCGCATCGAGCGTCGCGATTTCCTGAAGGCCGCCGGCGCGGCCGCGCTCGCGGGCGCATGGCCGTTGCGCGCACAGGCACAGGCCGGACAGCCGCTCAATCTCGGCTTCCAGAACACGTCGTGGGGCACGGTGGCGATGGTCGCCGACGCCGAGAAGACGTTCGACAAGGCCGGCGCGAGCGTGAAGTTCCACCGCTTCGGCTCCGGCAAGGAGACGCGCGACGCGATGATCTCGGGCCGCATCGACGTCGGCGTGCTCGGCGGCACGCCGTTCGTCGTCGGTGCGGCGAAGGGCGACATGGGCGCCATCGGCGTTGCGATGTACGCGGGCAAGACGAACGCGATCGTCGCGGCGAAGGACAGCGGAATCAGGACGATCGCCGACCTCAAGGGGAAGCGCGTCGCGTCGCAGATCGGCTCTGCGACGAACTACGTGTTCCTGAACAAGATCCTGCCCAAGTCCGGCCTCACGAAGGACGACGTGCACATCGTCAACGTGACGTTCCAGAACCAGGTGGCGGCGATCGTCGGCAAGTCGGCCGACGCGTTCGCCGGCGTCGAGCCGTTCCCGTCGGTCGCCGAGGTCGAGGGCCTCGGCCACGCGATCGTCGACTATTCGCAGTTCGACATGCAGCCGGTGTTCCTCGCGGTCAACGCGCCGATCCTCGACAAGCGCAAGAACGAGCTCGTGGCGTTCATGCGCGGCTGGCTCGCCGCGGTCGACATCGTCAACAAGGAGCCGCAGCGCGCGGTGCGCATCGTCTTCGACCAGTTCAAGGCGCAGGGCTACGACACGAAGGAGGCCGTGTTCAAGCTGATGCTCACGAAGCTCGAGGTCAAGCCCCAGTACGTACCGAACCTCAAGCAGTACCTCGACGAGCAGGCCGACGTGCTCGTGAAGGAGAAGCAGATTTCGAGCGTGCCCGACTGGAACCGGATTCTGGATACGAGCGTGCTAACGCAGGCGACGAAAGCATGAGCTCGCCACGCGTGCTGCGCGAAGGAAGGCCAGACATGATCCGATCGATCACCCGGCGCACGTTCCTCACGTCGACCGGCGCTGCGGCAGTCGCGCTCGCACTGCCGCACGATGCTCGCGCCGACTCGCCGCCGCTCAACTTCGGCTTTCAGAACACGTCGTGGGGATCGGTGGCGATGGTCGCCGAAGCCGAGAAGACGTTCGAGAAGGCGGGTGCGAAGGTGAAGCCGTTTCGCTTCGACGGCGGTAAGTCGACGCGCGACGCGATGATCGCCGGCCGCGTCGACATCGGCGTGCTCGGCGCCGCGCCGTTCGTCGTGGGTGCGGCCAAGGGCGACATCGTCGCGATCGCGGTGGCGATGTATGCCGGCAGGACGAACGCCGTCGTCGCCGCCAAGGACAGCGGCATCCGGTCGGTCGCCGAGCTGAAGGGCAGGCGCGTCGCCTCGCAACTGGGCTCGTCGACGGACTACGTGTTCCAGAACAAGATCCTGCCAAAATTCGGCCTCGCGAAGGGCGACGTGCAGATCGCGAACATTCCGCACCAGAACGAGATCGCGGCGATGGTCGGCAAATCGGTCGACGCCTTCGCGGGCGTCGAGCCTTTTCCATCCGTCGCCGAAATCGAGGGCCTCGGCACCGTGCTCGTCGACTACGGGCAGTTCGACTTGCAGCCGGTGTTCGTCGCGATCAACCGGCCCGTGCTGGAAAGCCGCCGCGGCGACGTGGTCGCGTTCCTGCGCGGCTGGCTCGCCGCGGTGCGCATCGTCAACGAACACCCGAAGCGTGCGGTCGAGATCGTCTGGAACGAATTCAAGGCACAGGGCTACGACGTCAAGGAGGCCGCGTTCACGCGGATGCTCGCGAAGCTCGACGTGAAACCCGAATTCACGCCGGCGCTGCGCGACTACCTGAACGAGCAGGGACGCGTGCTGCTCGGCCAGAAACAGATCCCCGCCGTGCCCGACTGGAACCGCGCGCTCGACGAAAGCGTGCTCGCGCAGGCGAAAAGGGCATGAATTCGAGCCGTGCGATGTCGCGGCTCGGCGCGGTCGCCGCCGGATCGCTCGCTTTCGCCGTCATGGCGCTCGCATGGCAGGCGGCGGTGTGGGCCGGCGTGTTCCCGCCGAAACTCTTTCCGAGCCTCGCGACCGTGGCCGAAACGCTGCTCCGGCTGACCGAGAACGGCACGATGCTCGCGGCCGCCGCGGCGACGCTCTTCCGGCTGCTGTTCGGCTTTCTGCTCGCCGCGGTCGCCGGCATCGTGGTCGGCCTGTTGATGGGCCGCGTGCAGTGGATCGAGGATGCGTTGCTGCCGATCGTCAGCTTCATGTATCCGATTCCCGGCATCGCGTATGCGCCGCTGTTCGTGCTGTGGTTCGGGTTGGGCGACGTGCCGGCGATCCTGCTCGTTGCCGTCGCGACGTCGTTCACCGTGATCATCAATACGTGGAAGGGCGTCAAGGCGGTGAAGCCGATCTGGATACGCTCCGCACAGGCGATGCGCGCAAGCGAGCGCGCGATCTTCGCCAGGGTGATCCTGCCCGGCGCGCTCCCGTACGTGCTCACGGGGCTGCGGCTCGGGCTCGCGTCCGCATGGCGGATCCTCGTTGCCGTCGAGATGCTGATGTCGGTCGCGCGCGGGCTCGGCTGGCTCATCTTCGGCTCGCAGCAATTTCTCAACACCGACGTGATGCTCGCGACGATCGCGGTCATCGGCATCGTCGGCATGCTGCTCGAGCGCCAGCTGTTCATGCGCCTCGAGAAGGCGACTGTCGTTCGCTGGGGCATGATGAGCGCATGACCGCGGTGTCGAGGCAGCCCGTCGTCGCCATCGCCGCAATGCCGCCGTTGCCGGCGCGCAGGCTGCGCGTCGTGCCCTTCGCCCGCGGCGTGATCGCGATCGCCCTCCTGCTCGCCGCCTGGGAGTATTTCGCGCGCAGCGGCATCTTCTCGCAGGCGATCACGCCGCCGCTCGAGACGATCGTCGCGGCGCTCGTCGCGATGATCGCCGACGGCTCGATCTTCCGGCATACGCTGGCGACGATGTTGCGCGTCGCGATCGGGCTCGCGATCGCGCTCGCCATCGCGATTCCGCTCGGCATGCTGATGGGCCGCCATCCGCTGTGGGAGCGGATCCTGCGTCCACCGCTTGCGGTGCTGATGCCGATCCCGTCGCTTGCATGGGTGCCGCTCGTCGTGCTGTGGTTCGGCATCGGCAATGTCGCGACGGTGCTGATCGTCGTCTACGCATCGACGTTCTCGCTGCTCTACAACGTCTGGATGGGTGTGCGCACGATCAATCCGTTGTGGCTGCGCGCCGCGCAGGCGATGAATGCACGCGGTGTGCGGCTCTTTCGCCACGTCGTCTGGCCCGCCGCGCTGCCGTCGATCATCACCGGCGTGCGCCTGGCATTCGGCCGCGCATGGATCGCCGTCATCGGCGGCGAGCTTCTCGCAAGCCCGCAGTGGGGCCTCGGAAAACTGATCTTCGATGCGAAGGAGTTCCTGAACGCCGACGTCATGCTGGCGGCGCTGCTCGTGATCGGCGTGCTGGGCCTGTTCTTCGAGCGCGTCGTGTTCCAGCTCCTCGAGCAAGTGACGGTGAACCGGTGGGGAATGGCGACGGGGGCCGGACGATGACGGCTACGTTGGACGAAATCGGTCCGATCGCGTTCATCGGGCTCGGGCACATGGGCGCGCCGATGGCGGCGCGGCTTGCGTCGCGCGGCGCCTCGCTTCGCGTTCACGACTTGCGCGGCGATCTTGTCGAGCGTTTCGTCGGCGCGCATGGCGGTATCGGCGCGACGTCGATCGCCGCGGCGGTCGATCAGGCGGCGTTCGTCATTGCGATGCTGCCCGACGACGGTGCCGTGCGCGCGGTCATGCTCGGCGACGGCGGCGTGGCGACGTCGCTGCGCCGTAATGACGCCATCGCCATCGACATGGGCACGTCGAGCCCGGAGTCGACGCTCGCCATCGCCGCCGAATTCGCACGCGTCGGGCTTGCGTACGTCGATGCGCCGGTGATGGGCGGCGTGCCGTTCGCAAGCGACGGCACGCTCGACGTGATGGCCGGTGGCGCGCCGGACGCGGTGGAGCGCTGCACGCCGCTGTTCGCCGCGCTCGGCCGGCGCACGTGGCTTTGCGGGGCAAGCGGGTCGGGCCATGCGCTGAAGGCGATTGCCAATTTCGTCAACGCAGCGACCTTCATCGCGCTGCTCGAGGCGATGACGATCGGGAAGAAGTTCGGCCTCGAGTCGGCCTTCATGGCGCAGGCGCTCGCGGCGATGTGCGCCGGCCGGCAGCATCCGCTCGAAAAGAAGATCGTTCCGCAGGTGATGACGCGCCGCTTCGGCACCGGCATGGCGATGGGGCTGATCGCGAAGGACGTCCGGATTGTCACGAATCTGGCACGTGCCATCGGTGCGCGCGCCCCGGTGGCCGAGGCGACGCACGAGCTGTGGCGGGAAGCGGCGCAGCGCTATGGCCACGGGCGCGACCAGGCCGAGGTCGTGCGGTTGTGGGAGGACGGAGCGGGTGTCGAGCTCTAGCGCGGCTTTCATCGATGCGCTGCGTCGCTGCATCGGTCCCGCCAACGTACTCGTCGACGCGGCCGGCGTCGCGCCCTACGTCAGCGACTGGCGTGGCGCGTTTCGCGGCGAAGCGCTCGCCATCGCGTGTCCCGCGAGCACCGACGAAGTCGCGGACGTGGTACGTCTGTGTCGTCGGGAACGCGTGCCCGTCGTACCGCAGGGCGGCAACACCGGGATGTGCGGCGGCGCAATTCCCGATGCAAGCCGCACCGCGATCGTGGTGGCGTTGCGGCGGATGAATCGCGTCGTCGCGGTCGATGCGCGCAACGATGCGATTACGGTCGAGGCCGGATGCCTGCTCGCGCAGGTACAGGAAGCGGCCGCGGCCGCCGGTCGCCTCTTCCCACTGAGCCTTGCCGCCGAGGGAAGCTGCCAGATCGGCGGCAACCTGTCGACGAACGCCGGCGGCATCAACGTCCTCCGCTATGGCAACGCGCGCGATCTCGTGCTCGGGCTCGAGGCCGTGCTGCCCGACGGGAGCGTCTGGAATGGCCTTCGCGCGCTGCGCAAGGACAATCGCGGCTACGATCTCAGGCAGCTCTTCATCGGCGCCGAAGGCACGCTCGGCATCATCACCGGGGCGGTGCTGAAGCTGTTCCCGCGGCCCGCCCAACGGGTGAGCGCACTCGTCGCGTTGCGCGAGCCCGAGGACGCGGTGACGCTGCTTGCGTCCATTCGCGAGCGCCAGGGCGACGCGCTCATCGCGTACGAGCTGATCGGCCGCGCGTGCCTCGATCTCGTCTGTGCGCATATCCACGGCACGCGCGATCCGTTTGCAGAGCCGCACCCGTGGTACGTGCTGCTCGACGTTGCCGGTTCTTACGGCGGCGACACGCTGCGCGAGGATCTCGAAAGGCTGCTTGCCGACAGCGCCGAACAGGGCAGCGTCGCCGACGCGGTGATCGCACAGACCGTCGCGCAGGGTCAGACGCTGTGGCGCTTGCGCGAGAGCATCCCCGACGCGATTCGCGGCGCCGGGCCCGCGCTTCGCTCCGACATCGCGGTCGCGGTCGATCGCATCCCGCGCTTCATCGCCGACGCCACCGACGCCGTCCTCGGCACCATGCCGGGCGTTCGCATCGTATGCTTCGGGCACGTCGGCGACGGCAACCTGCATTTCAACGTGCTGCCGCCCGCGGCGCCGGAAGCGCAAAGCGACTGGTCGAAGCCGCTCTACCCGGTGCTCTACGACGTCGTCGACGCGCTCGGCGGCAGCTTCAGCGCCGAGCACGGCGTGGGACAGGCGAAGCGCGCCGAGCTTGCGCGGTACAAGAGCGGCGTCGAGCTGGCGATGATGCGCACGCTGAAGCAGGCGTTCGATCCGTTGAACCTGATGAATCCCGGAAAGATTCTTTAGGTTCGTCCGGGCTCTTGTCCCACGCGGCGTTCGCGTTGCGATGCCATGCCCGTGCTCATAGATGTCGTGCATGCAAAACATAGAGTGAGTGCATTTGCTCTATGCCTTCCGGCGCGCTATTGTCTCGCCGTCAAAGAGGGGTGTCGACGCAAGCGTAGAACCGGCGACCCGCGGCGTTCGATCGCGGGCCTGCATACCGAGGAGGAGCACATGGCAGATCATTCACGGCGCAACGTGCTGAAGACGCTCGGCACGGCAGCGGCGCTCGCCGCTTGCGGCATCCCGAGACTCGCGACAGCGCAGGCAAAGCTCCAGCCGATGGACATCTACATCGGCACGACGCCTCACTTCGGAAACATCATCGTCGGCGCCGACAAGGGATTCTTCGAGAAGGAAGGATTGCCGGTCAAGATCACGAACTTCGCGAGCGGGTCCGTCGCGGCAGACGCGTTCCGCACCGGCAAGGGCTCGATTCTCGTCGCAGGCGACCTGCCATCGATCCGGCTCTGGCAGCAGGGCTTCATCGGCCTCTGCCCGCAGGCGCATTACAACTCGCTTTCGGTCATCGTTGCGCAAGGCCATGTCAGGAACGCAAGCGATCTCAAGGGCAGGAAGGTCGGCGTCCTGCTCGGCTCGACGTCGGAGTACTTCACGAAGCTCTACCTGTCGAAGGCCGGCATGAATGTCGGCGACATCCAGATGATCAATCTTCGGCCGGCCGAGATGGTGACGGGTCTTGCGCGCGGCGACATCGATGCGTTCGTCATCTGGCAGCCGTTCGGCTGGCGCGCGACTGCCGCCGTGAAGGACGCGCACATCCTCGCCACCGGCAAGGGATATTTCGAGGAATGGGAAGCCGTTTCGACCAGCAAGCAATACGCCGCGGCGCACGGGGCTGAGTTGCTTGCGTTCCTCAGGGGGCTCGACGCGGCGGGCCGATGGATTCCCGCCAACCTCGACGAGGCGGCAAAGATCGTCGCCGCGCAAATTCGGTTCGACGACGTCAAGATCACGCGCGACATGATCGAGCGCATCGACTGGAACATCGCCTACACGCCGAACTTCCGCGCTGACATGGACGGGGTCGGAAACTTCATCGGTGCCAGGATCGACTGGCAGACGATGTTCGACAGCCGCCATCTGCAAAAACTCGGCGCCAGCTACGTCGCGTGAGCGTGGTTCCCGATGAATTCCGGCGCTACGCACGACCGCGCGGGTAAGAGCCGGACGCGCGAATGGAGCGCGCTGCAGTTCCGGCACGTCGGCAAGGTGTTCGCCGACAGCCGAGGTGGCCAATACGCGGCTACGCGTGATATCGACGTTTCGGTGCGCCGCGGAGACTTCTATTGTCTCCTTGGCCCGAGCGGCTGCGGCAAGAGCACGTTGCTCGGTATGGTCGCGGGCTTCGATCCGCCGACGAGCGGCGAAATCGTTTTCGTCGGCGAGGACGCCGGGGTCGAGTGGACGAGTCCGATCTTCGCCGCCGGCGTCGACCGCTCGATGATCTTCCAGGATGCCGCCGAAGCCCTTTTCCCGTGGCTCGACGTCGAAGAGAACGTGCTGTTCGGGCCGCGCCTGCGCGCTGCGCGAGCTCGCGGCTCCGCCGGCAGCGCGGCGCGCTATCTGCACATGGTGGGTCTGCAGGATCACGGGCACAAGTTCCCGTTCGAGCTCTCGGGTGGCATGAAGCAGCGCGTCCAGATCGCACGGGCGCTGATCATGGAACCCGACATCCTGTTGATGGATGAGCCGTTCGCTGCGCTCGATGCGATTACCAAGCGCCTGCTGCAGACGGAGATGTCGCGGATCTGGCAAGAGACGGGGAAGACGGTTCTCTACGTCACGCATGACATCGTCGAGGCGCTGATCCTCGGAACTAGGATCGCGGTCATGACCAGCGGACCGGAGGCCACGATCAGGCACGAGATCACCGTGGATCTGCCCCGTCCAAGACGAACGACCGATGCGCAGTTCGTCGAGCTCGTGAAGATATTGGAAGGCATGCTGCTGGAAGAGGTGCACAAGGGGCGGCGCGCACAAGGGGCACTGGCGTGAGACGAGCAGAGACGCTGCCCGCCGACCGCGCCGCGACCGTAGCCAGAGTGCGCATCCCGGGCGTGCGACGCATCGCGCTTCCCGCAGCGGGGCGCAAGCTGCTGATGGGAACCATCTCGATCGGCTTCGCGCTTCTGTTGTGGCACTTGTCGGTCGGCACCCTCTTCAACCCGGCGCTGGTTCCTACGCCTGAACAGACGCTCGGCAAGGCCTGGCGGATGATGCTGACCGGCGAGCTGTTCATGCACATCGCCGTGAGCATGCGACGCGTGCTCGTGGGCTACGTCGTCGGTTGCGTCGTCGGCATCGCTGTCGGGGCGTTGATCGGACGCGTGAGAATCGTGCGCGAGCTCGCCGATCCCATGCTCGAGCTGATCCGGCCCATTTCGCCGGTGGCCATCGTGCCGCTGGCGATGCTGTGGTTCGGAATCGGTGAATTGTCGAAGTTCTTCGTCATCATCTACGCCACGGTGATCATCGTGCTGCTCAATACCGCGGCCGGCGTCTCGCGTACGCCGGTTACCCGCATCCGCGCAGCGCGCTGCCTCGGCGCGAGCGAGTACGAGGTCTTCATCAAGATCATCCTGCCGTCCGCAGTGCCCTATGTGCTGACCGGCATGCGGGTGGCGCTTGGCTTTTCATTCATGGGCATCGTCGCCGCGGAACTGATCGGTGCAAGCGAAGGCCTGGGCTTCCTCATCATGAATTCGCAGATGCTGCTGCAGACCGACCAGCTGTTCGTCGGACTGCTATCGCTCGGCATCGTCGGTCTCATCGTCGACCGCATCTTCAGGGCGGTACTGGCAAGGAGCATGAGGCGCTACATGCAATTTCTCGGCGATGTGTAGGCCGCGTGCGACCAGACACTGTTCTCTCCAACAATAACGACAGCAGGCAACCGCGCGAGCGCGAAAGCGCGCTGCGCATTGAAGGGGTCCAATCGTGAACGCGGAAAAGCTTCTTAGTCTCGTCGATCGAAAGCTGGTTGTCGATCTCGCCACCGAGCTCGTGAACACTGCGAGCGCGACCGGCGAAGAAGGCAACATGGCGCGCGCCCTCGAGCGCGCGTTGAAGGAGGTCGGCTGTGCGACGCAGCTGCAGAACATCTACGACGATCGCTACAACTGCATCGGCCGTCTGGCGGGTAGCGGGGCGGGGCCGACGATCCTGATGAGCGGGCACATGGATACGTCGGTGCGTGGCGACGAGGACTACCTGCAAGGCAAGGGATGGAAGAACCACGCCGTGCTCGACGACGACCGCATCTGGGGCAACGGCATCTGCAATATGAAAAACGCCTTCGTCTCGTACATTGCGGGCATCGATGCGATGCGCCGCGCGGGCGTCAGGCTCGGAGGCGAACTGGTGATCGCCGGCACCGCCGGTGAAATCGAGATGGCGGCGATCGACGAGTTTCAAGGCAAGCATTATCACGGTTATGGCATGGGATTGCGGTACATGCTGATCCATGGCGTGACCGCCGATTTTCATTTCCTCGGCGAACCGACCGCGCAGGTGCCATCGACCGGCGTCATGGGCACGACCTGGGCCAAGGTCAGCGTGCATGGCGATTTCGCGCACAGCGCGTTTCACGACTCGACGCTTAGCGCGCTCGATGAAATGTGGCTTCTGTGGCAAGAGCTCGGCGCGTGGATTGCCGAGTACAAGAAGCAGCACACCTATCAGGGCATCGTGCCCGCGGTGAATCGCGCTTGCATGCGGGGCGGTCTCCCGTGGCGAGCTGCGCGCACGTGCAATCTCGCGCAGCTGTACGTGGACATCCGGTTCCCTCCGAATCGCTACCCGATCGACGTGCAGCGTGAGTTTACCGAGGTCGTCACGAGGATTGCGCAGCAGAAGCTGCAGCGACCGGTCGACATCGAGTACTACATGGCGCGGCCGGGAACCGAGATCTCCGCGACCCATGCTGTCGTCCAGTCCGTCGTCGACGCGCACCATGAAACCACGGGTGCCGACGTGCCTGCCAGGTTCTGCCCTCCGTACTGCACGGACGCGATCGATGCAAACCGGCTAGGCATCCCGACATGCATCTACGGCTCCGGCGGCACGAGCCCGACGGCCGGACCACGCGCGGGCGATCTGCGAGCGAAGGAAGGTGAATTCGTTCTCATCGACGATATGGTGAATGAAGCCGCGGTCATGATGCGTGCGGCGATGCGGCTCAACGACATTCCCAGGGACCGGGTGGTGGCGATGCGCGCGGCGATGCCGGGGGTGCAAGCGGCGGCCAGGAGCGCGCCCACTGACGAAAAGATCGGCGAGCCGACGCTGCAGGCATGAGCAACCCCGGATACGCGCTTGCGCTCGAAGCCGCCGACACGATCGTCGACGCGGTACTCGCTTCGGCGCGTGCGGCGAAGCTTCGCCCTCTCGCCGTCGTCGTCCTCGACGCTGGCGGACACGACATCGTGCTGAAGCGAGAGGACGGCTGCGGAATACTTCGAGTCGACATCGCGCGTGGGAAGGCGTGGGGCGCACTCGGCATGGGGCTCGGATCGCGCGAGCTCGCACGCAAGGCCGAGCAGAACCCGCGCTTCTTTGCGGCGCTGGCGGCAGCAAGCGGCGGGCGGTTGATCCCCAATCCGGGTGGCGTGCTCGTTCGTGATATCGGCGGTGAGGTCGTCGGCGCGGTCGGCGTCAGCGGCGACCAGTCCGACCACGACGAGGCCTGCGCGATCGCCGGCATCGAGGCGGCCGGGTTGCGTGCCGACCCCGGCTGATCGCACCGCAAGGCGCAACGCACCGTCAACCGATCGCGGAGCCGGAATGAACTTGCCAATCAATCGTTTCAAGCGCGCGCTCGCCGCCGGCCAGTCGCAGATCGGCCTGTGGTGCAGCCTGTCCAGCCACTACAGTGCCGAGGTCGTTGCCGGCGCCGGTTTCGACTGGCTGCTGCTCGACACCGAGCATTCGCCGAACGATCTCGAGTCATTGCTGATGCAGTTGCAGGCGGTTGCGGCGTATCCGTCGACGCCCGTCGTTCGCGTGCCGTGGAACGACACGGTGACGATCAAGCGTGTCCTCGACATCGGTGCGCAAAGCCTGCTGATCCCGTACGTGCAGGATGCCGTCGAGGCGCGTGCGGCCGCCAAGGCAATGCGCTACCCGCCCGCCGGCGTCAGAGGCGTGGCGGGAGCGACGCGTGCCACGCGCTTCGGCCGCGTGAGCGATTACGCGCAACACGCGCACGAGGAGCTCTGCCTGCTCGTGCAGCTCGAAACCGAGCAGGCGCTCCAGCACATCGATGCCATTGCACAGATCGACGAAATCGACGGCATTTTCATCGGTCCCGCCGACCTGCATGCCTCGATGGGTTATGCCGGGGAGGTGGCGAATCCGAAGGTGGTGCCGTTGATCGAGGATGCGCTGCGGCGCATCCGCCGCAGCGGGAAGGCGCCCGGCATCCTCGTCGGCGATGCGCAACTCGCGAAGCGTTGCATCGAGGCGGGGTCGCTGTTCACCGCCGTCGGCGTCGACGTTGCGATCCTCGCGCGTGGCGCGGAGCGGCTCGCCGCGCAATTCGGCCGCGCATCCTGAGCGGCATGCCCGCCGCGGCGATGAGGCCGGTGCATGGCGGATGTCGCCGGGCTTCGACCGCGCTGTCGCTTCTGGTACAATAAACGTACCATTAAAGACAGCGGGGTCCGCCGATGCGAGTCGTCGCACGCAAGCGCGTCGCCATCGAGCCGGGCAGCCGCGAGGCACGCGGCCGCCTCGCGGCGATGGTCACGACGCTGCTCGAGCACTGGAAACTGACCACCGCCGAGCAGGCCGATGTGCTCGGCCTTTCCACCGGCAGCCGCAGCACGCTCGGCCGCTATCGCAGCGGCGAGCCGCTTGCCGACAATCGCGACCTGCTCGATCGCGCCGGGCACCTGCTCGGCATCCACAAGTCGCTGCGGATTCTGTTTCCGCACGATCGCGATCTCGCCTACCGCTGGATGACGCAGCCCAATCGGCGTCTCGGCACGCGTCCGGTCGACATGGTTCTCGAGCATGGCTTCGAGGGTCTGCTCGCGCTGCGCCGCTACCTCGACTTCCAGCGCGGAAGCTGACGCGCCGCCGGGCCGCAAGGGCAGCGGATGCAGGCGGACCTGGTCGACGCGAACGTCGACTTCCACGGCGACCTCGTGCGCAACATTCCGGGGATTCGCCAATCGCAGCACCTGTTCGACGACCTTTCGGCCGATCCGGCCGATTGGGACGTGGCCATCGCCGCCGAAGCGGCCGCGCGCATCGCGACCGACGCGCCGGTGGTCACGCGGCCCTTCGACTACGGCAGCGTCATCACTTACACGTTCGATGCGTCGCACTGGCAGGCCACGCGCTTTTCCGATGGCACCGAGTATGGCGTCTGGTACGGATCGATGTCGGTTGAAACCACCGTCTGCGAGACGGCCTGGCACTGGTATCGCTTCGTGCTCGACAGCTATGCGGGCGAGGATCGCGACGTCGTCACCGAGCGGCGTCTCTTCGACGTGCGCTGCGATGCGCTGCTGATCGACCTGCGCGGCAAGCAAGCGAAGCATCCCGCGCTCACCAGCCGTACGAGCTACGTGTTCACGCAGCGCATCGGCCGCTTCCTGCATCAGCAGGACCAGAACGGGTTGCTCGTCCAATCGGCGCGCTGCGACGGCATCAATGCGTGCGTGTTCAAGCCGCAGCGCCTGTCGAACGTGCGCCATCGCGCTTACCTCACGTATCGGTTGAACGCGGTGCGCGATACGTTCGTGGCCGAGCGCACGCGCGGCAGGAAATGGCTCGCTCTCGTGCCGTCGGCGCTCGGATGATGTCTTCGGTGTCGCCCGCAGCCTCGACGCCACCCTGCGACAATGGCGCTCCGCACGCGCCGGCCGAGGCCATGCCGCCGATCATTTCGATATCGAATCTGTCCAAGACCTACGCGTCGGGCTTCGCGGCGCTGAAGCGTGTCGATCTCGACATCCGGCGTGGCGAGATTTTCGCGCTGCTCGGTCCGAACGGCGCCGGCAAGACGACGCTCATCAGCATCGTGTGCGGCATCGTCAATGCCACCGAGGGCAGGGTGCTCGTCGATGGCAAGGACATCGGGCGCGACTATCGCGAAACGCGTGCGTTGATCGGTCTCGTGCCGCAGGAGCTCACCACCGACGCGTTCGAGACGCCGTGGGGCGCGCTGTCGTTCAGCCGCGGCCTCTTCGGCAAGCCGCCCGATCCGGCGCATATCGAGAAAGTGCTGCGCGATCTTTCGCTGTGGAACCGCAAGGACAGCCGCATCATGACGCTTTCGGGCGGCATGAAGCGGCGGCTGCTGATCGCGAAGGCGCTCGCGCACGAGCCGCGCATCCTGTTCCTCGACGAGCCGACGGCCGGCGTCGACGTCGAGCTGCGCCGCGACATGTGGTCGCTCGTCCGCTCGCTACGGAGCGGCGGCGTGACCGTCATCCTCACGACGCACTACATCGAGGAGGCCGAGGAAATGGCCGACCGCATCGGTGTGATCAGCAAGGGCGAGCTCATCCTCGTCGACGACAAGGTCGAGCTGATGCGCAAGCTCGGCCGCAAGCAGCTCACGCTGCACCTGCAGGACCCGCTCGAGCGCATTCCGCCGGCGCTGGCCGGCTACAAGCTCGAGCTCGTCAACGGCGGCAACGACCTGACGTATACGTACGAGGCGGACAGCGTGCGCAGCGGCATCGCATCGCTCCTCGAGCAGCTCGACCTGGCGGGCATCCGGTTCAAGGACCTGCAGACGAGCGAGAGCTCGCTCGAGGACATCTTCGTGAGCCTCGTCCACGAGCAGCGCCCATGAACCTGCACGCGGTCCGCGCGATCTACCGCTTCGAGATGGCACGCACGCGGCGCACGCTGCTGCAGAGCATCGTATCGCCGGTGATCTCGACGTCGCTCTACTTCGTCGTTTTCGGCGCGGCGATCGGCTCGCGCATCCAGCAGGTGGGCGGCGTCAGCTACGGCTCGTTCATCGTGCCGGGGCTCATCATGCTGTCGCTTTTGACGCAGAGCATCTCGAACGCGTCGTTCGGCATCTATTTCCCGAAGTTCACGGGGACGATCTACGAGCTCTTGTCGGCGCCGGTGTCGTACTTCGAGATCGTCATGAGCTACGTCGGCGCCGCCGCCAGCAAGTCGATCATCCTCGGATTGATCATCCTCGGCACCGCGGCGCTGTTCGTGCCGCTGCACATCGAGCACCCGGTCTGGATGGTGCTGTTCCTCGTGCTGACCGCCGTCACCTTCAGCCTGCTCGGCTTCATCATCGGCATCTGGGCCGACGGCTTCGAGAAGCTGCAGCTCGTTCCGCTCCTGATCGTCACGCCGCTCACGTTCCTCGGCGGCAGCTTCTACTCGATCGACATGTTGCCGCCGTTCTGGCAGAAGGCGACGCTCGCCAATCCGGTCGTGTACCTGGTCAGCGGCTTCCGATGGAGCTTCTACGGGATTGCCGACGTCGATATTGCTGTTAGCCTCGCGATGACGATCGCGTTTCTCGTCGTGTTCCTCGTGATCGTTGCCTGGATCTTCCGGACCGGTTACCGGCTCAAATCGTGATGCTACCCACGCTCGGCGCAGCGGCATAGAATTGCCGAAGGCAGTCGCGAGTCCGATCATGCATCCGTTCCTTCTCCGTACCGCGGTGTCGGCCGTGCTCGCCGGCGCACTCGGTGTGCCGCTCGCGCATGCGGACGTCTACACCTGGACGGATGTTTCGGGACGACTCAACGTCAGCAACCTTGCGCCGCCCGAGGGCGTGCACGTGAGCCGCGTCGTGCACGA
>DASSVX010000237.1:0-2322 GCA_035705655.1 Casimicrobiaceae bacterium | reverse complement strand
GCACGCTGCGCGACGGGATTCATTCGATGTCCGCGGCGGATGCGGCGTGCAGGCCGTCCTTCTCGAGCCGGTACACGCGATCGGCCGACGCCGCGACCGCGCGCGAATGCGTCGCGAGCACGGCCGCGGCGCCGCATTGTTTCACCGTGTCGCGCAGCAGCGCGATCACCTGTCGCGCGGTCTGCGGGTCGAGGTTGCCGGTGGGCTCGTCGGCGAGCACGAGCGACGGCCGGTGCACGAGCGCGCGCGCGATCGCCACGCGCTGCAACTCGCCGCCGGAAAGCTCGCGCGGCGAGCTCGCATTGCGGCCGTCGAGTCCAACCGCGCGCAGCACCGCGCTTACGCGTGCATCGGCGGATGCGCCCGCCGACCCTTGCAGCGCGAGCGGCAGCGCGACGTTCGCGGCCACGGACAGGTACGGCAGCACGTGAAACGCCTGGAACACGAAGCCCATCCTGTCACGGCGAAAGGTCGTGCGCGCCTCGTCGTCGAGCAGGGCGCAATCGACGCCGTCGACGATCACGCGACCCGCGTCGACCGGCTCGAGGCCGGCAATGATGTTGAGCAACGTCGACTTGCCGACACCCGACGCGCCGACGACGGCGACGTACTCGCCGCGCCCGAGGGTCAGCGACAGGTTGCGGAAGATTTCGCGCGGCGAGGGACCGGCAAACGCCTTGGCGACATCGCGCAGCTCGACCATGGGTGGGTCGATGGCGCGGCCATCGACCCACGCTTGCGTCACACCTGCGCGGGAATGAAGCGCAACGCGACGCCGTTGTTGCAGTAGCGAAGCCCGGTGGGCGCGGGTCCGTCGTCGAAGATGTGTCCGTGGTGCCCGCCGCATTTCACGCAGTGATATTCGGTGCGTGCCACGATCAGCTTGTGGTCGGTCGTCGTGGCGAAGACGCCGGGGATGGTCGTGAAATAGCTTGGCCACCCCGTGCCGCTATCGAACTTCATCGCGGACGTGAAGAGCGGCAGCGCGCAGCCGGCGCACACGAACACGCCCGGCCGGTGCTCGTCGTTCAACGGGCTCGTGAACGGGCGCTCGGTGCCTTCGTGGCGCAGCACGTCGTAAGCGGCAGGATCGAGGCTCTTGCGCCATTCGTCGTCCGACTTGACGATCGGCGTGGCGCTCGTCGCGACCTTGGCATCGCTTGCAAGCAAAAGCTTCCAGTGGCGTTGCAGATCGTCGACGCTCGCGGCCTTCGGGGCGGACTTCGTCACGAATTGTGCGGGAGTAAGGCCGGCGCGCATCAGGAGCGCGGCGGCAAAGGCTTGCAGCAGAAGACGACGATTCATTGAGCACTCCGTCTTGTCGGTCGGTGGGTTGGACGCCCGCGCTGCTACGATCGTTCCGGGCATTGCACGTCACTTGGTCGTATCGGCAGGCACTTTCCATACAGCGCGCACGACGCCGCGCAGCGCCCGGATCGGAGGATCGTCCTCGCGCTCGCGGCGATACAGGAAGGCGAGCGACGTGACGATACGCGTGTCGCCCCAGATCGCGATCGTCCCGCGCGCTGGTTCCGCAAGATCCTCGCGCATCAGCGCGACGCCGAGCCCGGCCGCGACGAGCGAATTCACGACCGCCTCGTGATCGGCTTCCACGCGCCGCGACGGTGCGATGCCATGCGCGGCGAAGAGGTCGGTGGCGAGCGCGTAGTGGGTGCTCACCGGCGGCGTCATGATCCACGGCTCCGCGGCCAGCGTATCCCACGAGGCGCCGGCGAGCCGCTTCGCCCATGCCGCGGGAATCACGATGCAGAACGCGAGTTTTCGCAATGGCATCGATGCGACGGCCGGGTGGACCGCGTTGCCGAAATAGAACGACGTGTCGAGCTCGCCGTCGCGGACCTTGCCGAATGCGATGCCCGAAATCTCCTGGTGGACATCGATCTCGAGCAACGGAAAGCGGCCGACCGCATACCGGAGGACGTCGGCGATTCGCGTTAGCTCGGGATCCGCGACGCTGCCGAGCTGCACGCGGCCCCCGAGCTCACCGCGCAGTGCCAGCGCGTGGCTGCGCAGGCTCTGCGCGGCCGCGACGACACGCAGCGCTTCCGGCAGCAGCTCCCGACCCGCCGCCGTGAGCGTCATGCCCGCGGCACCGCGCTCGAACAACAGCACCGACAGGTCATCCTCGAGCGCCTTGATCTGCGCCGACACCGCCGGCTGGCTGACATGCAGCCGTTCGGCGGCGCGGGTCAGGTGGCCGAGCTCAGCCACCGCTGCGAAGCTGCGCAGCTGGTAGAGCTCCATGGTCACGCGACGGCGTTCATGACGCCGTGCAATACCGGATCGAATGGCCGATCAAGT
>DASSVX010000236.1:0-3530 GCA_035705655.1 Casimicrobiaceae bacterium | reverse complement strand
CGGCACGATGCGCGGGTCGTATCACATGGTAGCGGAGGACGGCCTCGCGTTCGACGTCCCCATTGCGCCGTTCACGCTGTCGATACCGCGCACGCTGCATTGACTCCGCGTGCGCCGCGCCGGCGCGGCTCCATCCTCGTCGTCCGGCCGCCGTTCGCGCTTGCGGCTCGGCGCCATCGTCCACGCGACGATCCCGACCAGAATCAGCAATGCGACGAACGATTCGAATACGAGCCAGGCCATTGCCACTTCTCCCCGATCGACATGCCACCGCCACGCTGATGCGCGTCGCGCGAAGCGCGCTCGTCGCGGTTGCGATCGCGCTCGCCGGATGCCAGGTGGCGCCGCCGGTCGTGCAGCCACCGCCGGGACCGGCGCGCGCCGTGTTCACGCCCGCAACGTATGCGGACCTGCCCGGCTGGAGCGCCGATCGCGTGCAGGACGCGTGGCCGGCGTTTCTCGTGGGCTGCAAGGCGCTGGTGGCGCGCACGCGCACGCAGCCGCTGTGGCAGGTGCCCTGCGCGGCGGCCGAGTCGGTCGATGTGCAGGACGCGAATGCCGTGCGGCGATTCTTCGAGCAGAATTTTACGCCGTATCGGATCACCGGCAGCGACGGCAGCGAGCAGGGCCTCGTCACCGGCTATTACGAGCCGCTGCTCGACGGCTCGCGAACGCAGAGCGCGCGCTACGCAGCACCGCTGTACGCGCCGCCCGACGACCTCCTGATCGTCGAGCTCGCCGATCTCTATCCCGAGCTCAAGGGCAAGCGCGTGCGCGGACGCCTCGATGGCCGGCGTGTGGTGCCGTACTGGCCGCGCGCCGACATCGACGCCGGCAGGGCCGCCACGAACGGCAAGGCGCTCGTGTACGTGAGCGACCCGGTCGATGCATTCTTCCTGCAGATCCAGGGCTCGGGGCGGGTCGCGCTCGACGACGGCAGCGTGATTCGCGTCGGCTACGCCGACCAGAACGGACAGCCGTTTCGCTCGGTGGCGCGCGTGCTTATCGATCGCGGGGAGCTGACGCTCGGCGAAGCGTCGATGCAGGGCATTCGCGCATGGGGTCGCGCGCACCCCGACCAGTTGCCGGCGCTGCTCGACGAAAATCCGAGCTACGTGTTCTTTCGTGAAGTGCCGCCGCCACCGCAGGAGTCGCTCGAGGCGGCAATCGACGGGCCGATCGGCAGCCTCGGCGTGCCGCTCGCCGCCGGGCGTGCAATCGCGGTCGATCCGCGCGCGATCCCGCTCGGCGCGCCGCTGTTCCTCGCTACGACACAGCCGCTGTCGGATATCCCGCTGCAACGCCTCGTCCTGGCGCAGGACACGGGCGGCGCGATACGTGGTCCCATTCGCGCCGACTTTTTCTGGGGCTTCGGCGACGAAGCCGGGCAGCATGCGGGACGGATGCGCCAGCAGGGCAGCGAGTGGCTGCTCTGGCCCAATGGTGCGGCGTTGCCGAACGCGCCGCCGTGACACCCGCGAGCCAGACGCTGCGTCAGCTTCCCTGTGCGGACAGGATGGTGTCGAAGAACAGATCTTTCCACGACGCGGGCTTCGCCTTGATCGTGCCGATGCGCGACATGAATTCCGCGTAGCGCATCGTGCCGTCCGGAACGGCGCTGAATTTCGAGTTCGGATCCTCGAGGATCTTCAAGGTTTCCTCGACCGGCTGCTTGCTCTTGCGCACGTCGTTGTAGATCTGCGCTGCCTTGAGCTTGTCGGCGCCGATCGCGGCGCAGGCCTCCTGCATCGCCGCGACGAACGCCGCAGCGAGCTTCGGATTGGCCTCGACAAAGCGGCGGGTCGAGAAGGTCATGTCGAGCGTGATGTTGCCGAGGATGTCGACCGAATTGAAGACGCGATGCAGCGCGGGCGACTCGGCTTCGATGTACGAGAAGGGCGGCGACGCCATGTGCGAATCGATCTCGCCCTTGCCGGAAAGCATCACGGCGAGCGCGTCGGGATGCGGCAGGCCGACGGTGATGGGGTCGAGCTTCGCGTAATTGGCGTCGCCCAACTCCTTCGCCGCCGCCATGTGCAGCACCACGGCCGGCAGCGACGTCTTGATGCCGGGGACCGCGATGCGGTCCTTGTCGGTGAAGTCGGCGAGCGTCTTCACGGCGGGATTGCGCGTCATCAGGTACATCGACGAGCTGCTCATGCCTGTGAGGCCGCGCACCTCGACCCGTGGGTTGTCCTTCGCCTTGGCCCACAGCGTGAGGAAGCCTGGCACCCCGATGCCTGCGATGTCGAGCGCGCCCGAGAGCATCGCGTCGTTGATCACGTTGCCGCCGTCGAATGTTTTCCATTCGACCTTCACATCCGGCAGTCCCGCGGCCTTCGCATGCTTTTCGAGCAGATGCTCGCGGTCCATCACCATCAGCGGCAGGTAGAGGATCCCGAAACCGTACGAGATGCGGACGACCGACGCTTCGGCGCGCGCGATCGTGGGGACGGCGAGCATCGCCGAGGCGGCGATTACGCCGACAAGGCGCATGGCAAGCGAACGGAATGCACTTACGCACATGGCGGCTCCGAATGAAAACTCGATGATAAGCGACGCGATGCGCGCCAGCGTGCGATGCTCGCAAACCGGCGACGGCCCGTACGATCGCCGGTCAGCCGGCTAGCACTTCCTCGGCCTGCTTGTCCGCGTGGTACGACGAGCGGACCAGCGCGCCAACCGCCGCGTGACGGAAGCCCATCGCATACGCCTCGCGCTCGAACCGGGCGAACATGTCGGGATGGACGTAGCGCAGGACCGGCAGGTGCTGTGCCGACGGCTGCAGGTACTGGCCGATGGTCAGCATGTCGATGTCGTGGGCGCGCATGTCGCGCATCGTCTGCAGGATTTCGTCGTCGGTTTCGCCGAGACCCACCATCAGCCCCGACTTCGTCGGAAGCGCGGGGAAGCGCGCCTTGAACGACTGCAGGAGCCGCAGCGAATGCGCGTAGTCGGACCCCGGACGCGCCTGCCGGTAGAGGCGCGGGACCGTTTCGAGGTTGTGGTTCATCACGTCGGGTGGCGCTGCGCTAAGGATATCGAGCGCGCGGTCGAGCCGGCCGCGAAAATCGGGCACCAGCACCTCGACCTGCGTCTGCGGCGAATGCTCGCGCACCGCGCGGATGCAGTCGACGAAGTGCGCAGCACCGCCGTCGCGAAGATCGTCGCGATCGACGCTCGTGATGACCACGTAGCGCAATCGCAGCGCGGCAATCGTCTGCGCGAGGTTGATGGGCTCGTCGGCGTCGAGCGGCAGCGGCCGGCCATGGCCGACGTCGCAGAACGGGCAGCGGCGCGTGCAGAGGTCGCCCATGATCATGAATGTGGCCGTGCCCTTGCCGAAGCACTCGCCGATGTTCGGGCACGACGCTTCCTCGCACACGGTGTGCAGCCGGTGCTCGCGCAGGATCTGCTTGATCTCGTAGAAGCGCGGCGACGACGGCGCGCGCACGCGAATCCAGTCGGGCTTGCGCAGGCGCTCGGCCTCGACGACCTTGATCGGAATGCGCGCGGTCTTGGCAGCGCCC
>DASSVX010000235.1:0-2705 GCA_035705655.1 Casimicrobiaceae bacterium | reverse complement strand
CGCGGCGTGTTCGAGGTGCTGGCGACGAATGGCGATGCGGCGCTCGGTGGCGACGACTTCGATCACCGCGTGTACTGCTGGGCACTCGAAACTGCGCAACTGCCGCCGTTGTCGCCGACCGACGCGCGGCGGTTGATGGCCAGCGCGCGCGAAGCGAAGGAAATGCTGACGAGCCGCGGTACCGCGCCGGTCGTGGCCAGCCTCGCCGACGGCATGCGCCTCGAGCTCACGCTGAGCGCCGACACGTTCACCGACCTTACGCGCGCACTCGTTGCAAAAACGCTGGCACCGGTCAGGCGCGCGCTCGGCGATGCGAAGCTCGGCCCGGCCGACATCAAGGGCGTCGTGCTCGTCGGTGGCGCGACGCGCATGCCGCAGATCCGGCGCGCGGTCGCCGGCTTCTTCGGCCAGGTGCCGCTCACCAACCTCGATCCCGACGCGGTGGTGGCGCTCGGCGCGGCGATCCAGGCGAACAAGCTCGCCGGCAACCGCGAGAGCGACGACTGGCTGCTGCTCGACGTGATCCCGCTGTCGCTTGGCATCGAGACGATGGGCGGGCTGGTCGACAAGATCGTGCCGCGCAACTCGACGATCCCCGTGGTGCGCGCGCAGGAATTCACCACGTTCAAGGACGGACAGACCGCGATGGCGCTGCACGTGCTGCAGGGCGAGCGCGAAAAGGTCGCCGACTGCCGCTCGCTCGCGCGCTTCGAGTTGCGGGGCATCCCGCCGATGGTCGCGGGTGCCGCGCGCATTCGCGTGTCGTTCGACGTCGATGCCGATGGGCTGCTGTCGGTGTCGGCACGCGAGCAGACGAGCGGCGTCGAAGCGACGGTTTGCGTCAAGCCGTCGTATGGGCTGACCGATGCAGAGATCGCGCGGATGCTGCAGGAATCGATCGCCCACGCCGCCGACGACGCCGACGCGCGGGCGCTCGCCGAGGCGCGCGTCGAAGCGGAACGCATCGTCGCGGCCACCGAAGGCGCGCTCGCCGACGACGCGACGCTGCTTGACGGCGCCGAGCGCGGCGCGATCGATCGCGCGCTCGCCGAAGTGCGTCGCCGGCTCGAGGGCGACGACCGCCATGCATTGTCGGCGGCGGTCAAGGTGCTGAACGGCGCCACCGAGCGCTTCGCGGCGAAACGGATGGATCGCAGCGTGGCGCGCGTGCTGACCGGCAGGCGCATCGATGCGCTCGACGGCCATGATGCTTCGTGACCGCGCATTGGGATGGCGATCGCCGCCCGAAACCGTTTCTTCCCCCCGCCGCGGGGCGCGTTGCACGCGGAGTGCGATCCTCGCATTGGGGCTCATGCTGCTCGCAATTTCCGGGCAATCGGTCGCCTCGGGGCCGGTACCGGTGCCGGCAACGACGGCGCGCGCGATGGCGTTCTCGCGCGATGCAAATCTGCTTTGGCTCGCCGGCAGGGTATTGCTGCTCGGCATACCCGCATTGGTGTTGTTCACGGGGCTGGCCGGCCGCTTACGATCGACGCTCGCGGGCATCGTGCGCGAAAGCCGTTTCTGGACGGTTACGGGTTGCGCGCTCGCCTACCTCGCGATTTTTTCGTTGTTGTTCCTGCCGCTCGAATTCGCGCTGCGTCGCGTCCTGACCGGCTACGGTCTTTCCGCGCAAAGCACGACCGCGTGGCTGGCGGAACAGGGAACCGGATTCGCGATCAAGGCGCTGATCGTCGCGCTCGTCGCGTGGATCCCCTATTGGCTTCTCGCCCGCAGTCCGCGCCGCTGGTGGCTGGGGAGCGCGCTTTCGCTGCTGCCGATCGTCGCCTTGTTGTTCGTGTTGCAGCCGCTGTGGATCGATCCGATGTTCCACACGTACAAGCCGCTCGAAAACCCGCGCCTGCGGCAGATGATCGCCGCCTTGGCGGCGCGGGGCGGGCTCGGCGACGTCCCGATACTGGAAAGCGACGGCGACGGCACCGATAGCTGCGGCGTCGCTTGCGTGACCGGCCTCGGTCCCAGCCGGCGCATCGTAATCAGCGACGCGGCGGCCGCGCATTACAGCGAGCGCGAGATCGCGTCCATCGTGGGGCACGAGATGAAGCACTACGTGAAGGACGATAACGTGAAGGCCTTCGCTATCGTTTCGGTGCTGCTGCTTGCCGGGTTCTGGCTTACCCACCAATTGGGCGGGGCGATGGTTGCGCGCTGGTCGCGTCGCTTCGGCATTCGCGATCTCGCCGATCCGGCATCGATTCCGCTGCTCGTGCTGTGCCTGACGCTTGTCTATGTGATCGCGGATCCCGCGTTCCTGGCGTACGCGCGCCACGTGGAGTTCGAAGCCGATCGTTTCGGTCTCGAGATCACCGAGGACAACGAGGCGGCGGCAACGACGCTGGTAAAAGACGCGCAACTCGCTCCGATCTTGCCGAATCCGGGCTGGTTTGCGACCGTCTTCCGCGAGAATCATCCGTCGATCGCCGACCGAATCCGATTTGCGAACACGTATCACCCGTGGCTTACAGGTGGGCCGCTCGTTTATGGCGGCCAATTCATGAAAAACGAGTCACGCCACGCAAGCGGCGATTGACAGGTGCCCGAGATCATCGTCCTGCCGCACGCCGAGATCTGTCCCGAGGGCAAGACGTTCGAGGCGTCTTCCGGCGTGTCGCTCCTCGACAACCTGCTCGAGCAGGGCATCGACGTCGAGCACGCGTGCGAGAAGTCGTGCGCGTGCACGACGT
>DASSVX010000234.1:0-4201 GCA_035705655.1 Casimicrobiaceae bacterium | reverse complement strand
ACCCGACGCATCGACCGCGGCCGCACCGGACGCCGATGCGGCGGCGGGCCACGCGCCATCGACGCCGGCGTTCACGCCGTTCTCGCATCCGCGCCGGCGCGCAACCGACCGTCTCGAAGGCGACGGTGCCCGCGCGATGCTGCGCGTGCGCGCCGATGTCGTCGACCAGCTCGTGAACGAGGCAGGCGAGGTCGCCATCGCACGGGCGCGCGTCGAGGGCGAACTGCGCGCACTGAAGGCGAACCTGCTCGAGCTCACCGGCAGCGTGATCCGCCTGCGCAGCCAGGTCCGCGAGATCGAGCTGCAGGCCGAGACGCAGATCCAGTCGCGCATGTCGGCGGCGAGCCCGTCGCAGGAGGACTTCGACCCGCTCGAGCTCGATCGCTTCACGCGTTTCCAGGAGCTGACGCGTTCGCTCGCCGAAGGCGTCAACGACGTGTCGACGGTGCAGCAGTCGCTGCTGAAGAACCTCGACGATGCCGACGCCGCACTGCTCGCGCAGGCGCGCATGTCGCGTGACGTGCAGCAGCGCCTGTTCGCAATCCGCACCGTGCCGTTCGCGAGCCTCACCGAACGGCTCTACCGGATTCTTCGCAACACGGCGCGCGAGCTCGACAAGCGCGCCAATCTCGAAATCCACGGCGGCCAGACCGAGCTCGATCGCTCGGTCCTCGAAAAGCTCGTCGGCCCGCTCGAGCACCTGCTGCGCAACGCGCTCGACCACGGGCTCGAATCGCGCGCGGCGCGACTTGCGGCGGGCAAGTCCGAAACGGGCGAGATCACGCTCACGGTGCGCCAGGTCGGCAACGAAATCGCGATCGACCTCGCCGACGATGGCGCCGGCATCGATTTCGACCGCGTGCGCGAGCGCGCGGTCGCGCTCGGCATCCTCGCGGCGGACAGCGAGCCGACGATCCACCAGCTGGTCGAGTGCCTGTTCCATCCCGGCTTTTCCACGGCGTCCGAGGTGACGCAGATCTCGGGTCGCGGCATCGGCATGGATGTGGTGCGAAACGAAATCGCCGCCCTGGGCGGGCGCGTCGACGTGCATACGGCGCCGGGCAAGGGCACGCGCTTCAACCTGTTCCTGCCGCTGACGCTTGCCGTTGCGCAGGCGGTGCTCGTGCGCGCCGGCGGGCGGATGTGGGCGTTGCCGGCCACGATGGTGGACCAGGTGCAGCAGGTCAAGGCCGACGTGCTGCGCTCGCTCTACGCCGACGCGCGCGTGCACTGGCAGGGCCGGGCGTGGCCGTTCCATTACCTGCCGCGGCTCCTCGGCGATGTGGCGAGCGTGCCGGAGATGGCGCGCTACAACGCGGTGCTGCTCGTGCGTAGCGGCCAGGGCACGGCCGCCATCCACGTCGACGAGATGCTGGGCAACCAGGAAATCGTGGTCAAGAACATCGGCTCGCAACTTGCGCGCGTACCCGGCTTTTCCGGTGCAACGGTGCTCGGCACCGGCGAGATCGTGCTGATCATCAATCCGGTGCAGCTCGCGCAGCGCGGCGGCGTGCTGCGCTACGACCCCGCCGACGACGCCCGTTACGCGGCGGAGCAGCACGCGGCGTCGCTTGCGGTTGCATCGCGGCGTCTCGTGATGGTGGTCGACGATTCGCTTACCGTGCGCAAGTTCACGACGCGTCTCCTCACGCGCGAAGGCTTCGAGGTCGTGACGGCCCGCGACGGCGTCGACGCGCTGAAGCTCCTGTCCGAGCACACGCCCGACGTGATCCTGCTCGATATCGAGATGCCGCGGATGGACGGCTTCGAATTCGCGAAGACGATCAAGGGCGACGCGAAGACCGCGGCGATCCCGGTGATCATGATCACGTCGCGCACCGCCGACAAGCATCGCAATCGCGCGGCCGAGCTCGGCGTCGATCGCTTTCTCGGCAAGCCGTACCAGGAAGACGAGCTGCTGGCGACCTTGCGCGAGGTGGTGCAGGCGTAGGAGGCTACGTAATCGGGGTCAGAGCTGTAATTGTTCGGCGCCGGTGAATAATTACAGCTCTGACCCCGATCAAATGCGCGGCGAGCATCCGTTGCCCTCGTCGACGCGCGTCGTCGAAAGTCGTCTCTGACCCTGTTCAGGTGCGCAACGCGCTCGGCGGCCGCCTCACCGGCTCCAGTTCGATCCGCTCGTACTCGGCGATGACCTGCGCGCCGAACAGCAGCACGATCGCGGCGAGCTCGAGCGACAGCAGCACGACGATCGACGTCGTGAGCGAGCCATAGACCGTCTGCACCTGCGACAGCGTCGCAAGGTACCAGACGAGCACGTGGCGCGAGATCTCCCACAGCACGGTGGCGCTGACGCCGCCGATCAACGCGTGGCGCCATGACAGCCGCCCGACCGGCATCACGAAATAGATCGACGCGAGCACCAGCACTTCGCCGAAGACGCCGATCACGTAGAGAAGCGTGCGCGAGACGCCCGACAGCGACCAGTCGTGGCCGAGCACGTCGAGCGTGGTCAGCGCGAGCGACTGCAGCGCGCCCGCGACCAGCGTGACGACCAGGAGGCCGATGCCGAGAAACAGGATATAGAGGTACGGGATCAGAATCGAGATCACGAACGGTCGCCGCTTCGTGAGCACACGGTGATAGAAAATGACGGACATCGCGTTCTCGAGCACCGAGAATGCGAGCGAGCTGAAGAAGATCAGCGTGATCGCCAGTGTCCAGCCGATCACTTCGCGGTGCGCGACGAACGAGCGCAACTCGTCGATCAGCGGGCCCGATTGTCCGGGCGCGACGATCTCGAGATAGCGCGCGAGCGTCGACATCAGCCGCGCCGCATCGACCACGTGCGACAGGATGATCACGAGCAGGATCATCAGCGGCACGATCGACAGCAGCGTGTAGTAGGCCACGCCGCCGGCGAGCAGCAGGCCCTGGTTCGCGCGGAACGCGCGCAGCGTCTGCAGCGCGAAGCCGAGCGGGTCGTGCGCAATCCTGCGCCCCGCGCGTGAAAGCCCCGACCGAGGCAAAAGCGTTGCGAGCACGTCGTCGATTCTCGCATGGCGACTGTCGCGCGGCCATCGGGGCGCCGCCTCGCGAGCGCGTAGGACAAACGCGGAACGCGGGCCGGGCGCCGGGTGCCGCGAGGCTGACAGCGCCGGACATCGGCGGTACATTTCCTCCATTCCACACGAGGAGACGGCCATGGCAGAATTCGCGACGGAAAACGTTCGTACCGTAGCGTGGGTGGGCGACGGAGGCTCGGGCAAGACGAGTCTCGTCGAAGCGCTGCTGACGAAGGCCGGCGCGATCGCCGCCGCGGGCAGCGTCGAGCGCGGCAGCACGGTCAGCGATTTCGACCCGCTCGAAAAGACGTATCAGCATTCGCTGCGCGCGTCGCTCGTGCACCTCGAGACCGCCGGCACGCGCATCCACATGATCGACACGCCCGGGCTGCCCGATTTCATCGGTCAGTCGATCGGTGCGCTCGATGCGGTGGAAACCGCCGCGGTCGTGGTGAATGCGGCGACGAGCGTGCAGATGATCGGCGCACGGATGATGGAATGGGCGGCGCAACGCAAGCTCTGCCGGCTCGTCGTGATCAACCGGATCGACGCCGAGAACGTCGACCTTCCCGGCGTGCTCGAGGCGGTGCGCGAGGCGTTCGGCAGGGAATGCCTGCCGATCAACCTGCCCGCGGGTGGCGCGAGCCACGTCGTCGACTGCTTCTTCAATCCGGCGGGCGAGTCCGATTTTTCATCGGTCGCCGAGGCGCACCGCGCGCTCGTCGACCAGGTCGTCGAAGTCGACGAGGAGCTGATGTCGCTCTATCTCGAGCAGGGGGAGGTTGCGCCCGAACAGCTGCATGCGCCGTTCGAGAAGGCGTTGCGCGAAGGACATCTGGTGCCGGTGTGCTTCGTGTCCGCGCGCACCGGCGCCGGCGTCTCCGAGCTGCTCGACGTCCTGGTGAGGCTCGCCCCGAATCCGGCCGAAGGCAATCCGCCGCTTTTCATCAAGGGCGAAGGCGATAACGCGGTCGAATTCCACTCCGAGCCCGATCCGTCGAAGCACGTGCTTGCGCATGTCTTCAAGGTCGTGATGGACCCGTTCGTCGGCAAGCTCGGCGTGTTCCGCGTGCACCAGGGCACGGTGACGCGCGACACGCAGCTCTTCGTCGGCGATGGCCGCAAGCCGTTCAAGGTCGGGCATCTGTTCATGCTGCAGGGGGCGAAATACATCG
>DASSVX010000233.1:0-3761 GCA_035705655.1 Casimicrobiaceae bacterium | reverse complement strand
AGGTTCAGCGCCTTCCACTCCGGCGCGTTCCTGTCCGGCCGGTATAGCAGCATGTCGAGCTTCGCCGCCAGCTCGGGCGGCAGCCGGTGCGCCTGCAGCTCGGCGACCCAGTGCGCGATGTCGCGCGCCTCGCGCTCCTTGCGCGCCAGCGACGCGAGCGCCGCTTTCAGCGCCTCGGGCGGCGCCTTGCGGAAGCGGCCGCGACCCTTGCGATAGAAATGCGTCGGCGCGCGGGCAAGCGCGAGCGCGACGGCGGCCGTTTCGGCGGGCGCGGGCGCCGCGCCGTAGTATTCGCGGGCGAGCTCCTCGAAGCCGAACTCGTCGTCGGGAACTACTTCCCAGAGGAAATCCGGATCGAGCTCCGCCACGAGCTGTTGCGCGCGCGCCATCGTCTCCGCCGGCGACGGGTCGGCGAAGCGCAGCAGCACGTGGGCCGCCTTGATCTTCTGCCGCTTGCCGGAGACCGCCTCGACCTGCACCGATGCGTCGTGGTCGGCGAGGAGCGTGCCGGCCTTCAGATGGCCGTTATCCTCGAACAGCACATTCATGGAATTCGGAAATCGCGCGGGCGCAAAGCGAGCTGCGACAAGCCGGCCGCGACGTTGACGGGAGACGTAATTATACCGGGTACCATTCAGAGCTCCGGGAGTCACAGGACAGAGGATCGAAACCATGGAGCGAAGCGTGATGGAATACCGAAGGCTGGGCAAAAGCGGGCTCGAGGTTTCGATCGTCTGCCTCGGCACGATGATGTTCGGCGATCGCACCGGCGCGCGCGAGGCGAACGAGATCGTCGCGCACGCGCAGGGTGCGGGGGTCAACTTCATCGACACGGCCGACGTTTACGCGAGCGGCGAATCGGAAACGATCACCGGCGCGGCGATCGGCGCAAAGCGCGATCGCTGGATTCTGGCGACGAAGGTCGGCAACGCGATGAAGGGCGATGCGAACGGCGCGCCGTTCACCGGCGGCGCATCGCGGCGCTGGATTCTCGCCGAATGCGACGCGAGCCTGCGGCGCCTTCGCACCGATTACATCGACATCTACTACCTGCACATCGACGACGCGGGCACGCCACTCGACGAAACGGTCGCGGCGATGGGCACGCTGATCGATTCGGGAAAGATCCGCTATTTCGGCGTGTCGAATTTCCGCGGCTGGCGCATCGCCGAGCTCGTGCGCCGCTGCGAGCGGCAGCACGTCGCGCCGCCGGTCGTGTGCCAGCCGTACTACAACCTCTTGAACCGCATGCCGGAAGTCGAGGTGCTGGCCGCATGCGACCACTACGGCATCGGCGTCGCATCGTATTCGCCGATCGCGCGCGGCGTGCTGACCGGCAAGTACGCCGGCGGCGTCATTCCCGGCGACTCGCGTGCGGCGCGCAACGACCGGCGCCTGATGCAGACCGAGTTTCGCAGCGAGTCGTTCGCCATCGCGCAGCAACTCGCCGGGCACGCGGCGAAAACCGGGCGGACGCCGGTGCAGTTCGCACTCGCATGGCTCTGGGCCAACCGCATCGTGACGTCGGTGATCGCCGGGCCGCGCACGCTGGACCAGTGGCGCGACTATGTCGCGGCGATCGGCACGCCGTGGAGTGCTGCGGACGAGGCGCTCGTCGACTCGCTCGTCCGCCCGGGCCATCCATCGACGCCCGGGTACAGCGACCCGCAGTATCCGATCTGCGGGCGGCGCCTGGAAAATTAGGGTCAGAGACGACTTTCCGGGCGCAAGCGGGGTCGTCGGCCGAATCGTCACGGGAAAGTCGTCTCTGACCCTACTTCTCGGAAAGTCGTCTCTGACCCTACTTCTCGAGGCCCTTGATCACGTCGTCGGTGATGTCTACCGCGCGGCCGACGAACAACGCATCCTGCAGGATCAGGTCGAAATGGTTGTCCTTCGCGTACTGGGTCAGCACCTGGTCGAGGCGCGCCTTCAGCTTGTCGAGCTCCTCGAACTGACGCGCGCGAAGATCCTCGGCGAACTGCTGGCGCAGCCGCTGCACGTCGCGCGTACGCAGGTCCAGCGCGCGCTCGCGGTTTGCCGCGTCGCCCGGGGATAGCGTCACGCGGTCTTTCGCAAACTGCGCAGCCGCCGCCTGCACCTCCTGCTCCTTGCGCGTGATGTCGGCGTCGCGCGCCTTGAATTCCTGCTCGATGCGCGCCTGCGCCTCGCGGGCCGGTTTCGACTGGCGCATGATCCGCTCGACGTGCATGACGCCGATCTTGTAGTCGTCGGCGGATGCGGGCATCGCCATCAGCGCAACCGCGATGCCGATCGCGACGAGTCTCGTCATGCTCGTATGGCCCCCCACGCTTGCGGCTTCGCCGCTGCGCTGCCCCCCGAGGGGGCGCAATTCGCGCCTTGAGGCGGCTCTGCAGCGCTCATTGGTTCGCGATCCCGTGCGGCACGTGCCCCGCCGAGACGTGCAGCGCCGCCGATTCGACATGCCGCGCCTGGTCGTCGAAGAAGATGTCGGCGCCGAACGCGCGCAGGAACTCGCCCTTGTCGAGGCCCCCGAGGAACAGCGCTTCGTCGATGCGGATGTTCCATGCGCGCAGCGTGCGGATGACGCGCTCGTGCGCCGGGGCGCTGCGCGCCGTCACCAGCGCCGTGCGGATCGGGCTGCGGTCCTCCGGAAAATCGGACTGGATCCGGTGCAGCGCGGCCAGGAACTCCTTGAACGGGCCGCCCGAGAGCGGCGTGGCCGCCGCATCGCGCTCGCTTTGCGCGAACGCGGCGAGCCCGTTCGCCTGGTAGATGCGCTCGGCCTCGTCGGAGAACAGCACGGCGTCGCCGTCGAATGCGATGCGCAGCTCGTCGGTCTCGTTGCGGAACACGCTCGGGAAGATCGTCGCCGCGGCGTAGCCGTCCTCCAGCGCGCGACGAACGTCGTCCGTGTCGGCCGACAGGAACAGGTGCGCACCGAACGCGGGCACGTAGCGCGACGTCGGCTCGCCCTTCGTGAAGGCGGCGCGCGTGATGTCGAGACCGTAATGCTTGATCGCGTTGAACACGCGCAGCCCGGTGTCGGCGCTGTTGCGCGAAAGCAGGATGACCTCGACGTACTGCTTCGACAGGCGATTGAGGCGCAGCAGCTTCGTGACCAGTGCAAACGCCGGGCCCGGCTCGAGCAGCTCGTCCTCGTGCTCGATCTGGTAGCGGTGATAGCTCTCGACACCGAGGTCGGTGTAGACGCGGTGACTGTCGGCGAGATCGAACAGCGCGCGCGAGCTGATCGCGACGACGAGCTTGCCGGCAAGCGTGGGAGCGCTCATGGTGACGAATACTAGCCGTTGCCGGGCGAACAGAACACCGGGCCCTCGAGCACCCAGCCAGCAGCCTGCATTGCGGCGGCGGTCGACGCGTCGACGACGTAGCGATGCCGTGTCTCGGTGACGCTCGTTCCCGGGTTCCACAGCCGCAAAACCGTAGCGTCGCCGTCGGCGCAGCGGCCAGCGTCCGGCAGCATCGCGCGAAACGTGACGCCCTCCTCGATCCAGTGCGAATCCTTGCGCACCGCGTCGCATTCGCTCGCGTACGCCGTATAGAAATGCGAGTTCGGGCCGACACCCGGCGTGCCGAAGAACCGGCATACGGGAACGGCGCGTGCATCGGTGGCGTCGCGCGCGAACGCGGCGAACGAGACGCCGGTGCGCGACCAGTCGGGGCCAAGACCGCCACCGTCGAGCAGCGCCGCCTCGTTCGGGTCGGCGGTAAGGAAGTACTGGCCGTCGCGTGCGTTGTGGAACTCGACCACCGGA
>DASSVX010000232.1:0-2888 GCA_035705655.1 Casimicrobiaceae bacterium | reverse complement strand
CGATGTCGTCGCGGACAATGGCGCCATCGCCGTCATCCAGCCCGGTGGCAGCGTTCGCGACGACGAAGTGATCGCCGCCGCGAACGAGCGCGGCATCGCGATGGTTTTCACCGGCGTACGGCATTTTCGGCACTGAACCTTCGACCGCGATGAACAGCGGACGGGAATGAATGTCCTGATCGTGGGTGGCGGCGGCCGGGAGCACGCGCTTGCGTGGAAGGTTGCGCAGTCGCCGCGCGTCGGCAAGGTATTCGTGGCACCTGGCAACGCTGGCACGGCGATCGATCCGGACCTGACAAACGTGCCGATCGCCGATATCGCGACGCTCGTCGCATTCGCGAAGCGCGAGGCGATTGCACTGACGATCGTCGGTCCCGAAGGTCCGCTCGCCACCGGCATCGTCGATGCGTTTACCGCGGCAGGGCTACGCATCTTCGGACCGACGCAAGCGGCTGCGCGCCTCGAGAGCTCGAAGGATTTTGCGAAGGCATTCATGACGCGCCACCGGATACCGACGGCGGCGTACGGCACGTTCACCGACGCGGCCGCCGCGCACGCATTCGTCACGTCGCGCGGTGCGCCCATCGTCGTCAAGGCCGACGGACTTGCCGCGGGGAAGGGCGTTGTCGTCGCGATGCGCGAGGACGAAGCGCACGCGGCGATCGATGCGATGTTCGCAGCAGGCGGTGGGGCACGCGTCGTCATCGAGGAGTACCTGACCGGAGAGGAAGCGAGCTTCATCGTGATGGCCGACGGCACGCATGCGCTGGCTCTCGCATCGAGCCAGGATCACAAGCGGCTGCTCGACGGCGACACCGGGCCCAATACCGGCGGCATGGGCGCGTATTCACCTGCGCCTGTGGTCACACCCACGGTGCACGCGCGGATCATGCGCGAGGTGATCGCGCCCGCGCTCTCAGGAATGGCGGCGGAAGGCATGCCGTACACGGGTTTCCTTTACGCAGGCGTGATGATCGACGACAAAGGCGCGCCGCGCGTCCTCGAGTTCAATTGCAGGCTCGGCGACCCCGAGACGCAACCGATCGTTGCGCGTCTGCGCTCCGATTTGACGACGCTCGTCGACCACGCGCTCGCCGGTACCCTCGATCGCGTGGAAGCCGAATGGGATCGGCGCGCTGCGCTGACCGTCGTGCTGGCCGCGGCCGGTTATCCCGACTCGCCGCAGCGCGGTGCAACGATAGAAGGACTCGATCGGATCACGACAACCGCGCACCCGAACGTCACCGTATTCCACGCCGGCACGCAGTGGACCGACGGCCGCATCGACGTCAGCGGTGGTCGCGTGCTCGGCGTGACGGCGCTCGGCGATTCGCTGCGACAGGCGCAGCGCGCCGCGTACGCCGCTGTCGACGATATCCATTTCGACGGCATGCAGTTCCGCACGGACATCGGCCATCGCGCGCTGAAGGCGCGTCCATGACCGCGGATGTGCGTGCCATCGACGCGATCTCGGGATGCGAGATCGCTGATATTCGCGCGTACTTCACTGGCTTGCAGGCGACGATCGTTGAGGCGCTCGAGCGCATCGACGGCGCAACGTTTCGCCGCGACGAGTGGCGGCGCCCCGCGGGCGGTGGCGGAACGTCGATGTCCCTCGAGGACGGCCGTGTGCTCGAGCGCGCCGGCGTGCTGTTCTCGCATGTGACCGGTGACGCACTGCCGCCATCGGCAACGGCGCACCGGCCGCAGCTTGCCGGTCGTGCGTGGGAAGCACTCGGCGTGTCGCTGGTGCTGCATCCGCGCAATCCGTTTGCGCCAACCGTTCATCTCAACGTTCGGTATTTCGTCGCGCGGCCACGCGGCGCCGCGGAAGCACCGGTATGGTGGTTCGGTGGCGGCATGGATCTGACGCCGGTGTATGGCTTCGTCGACGACGCGCAACACTTTCATCGCACCTGCCGCGATGCACTGGCGCCTTTCGGCGCCGATCTCTATCCGCGCTTCAAGCGCAATTGCGATGCGTATTTCTTCCTGAAGCACCGGCAGGAAGCGCGGGGCGTCGGCGGCATCTTCTACGACGACTTCGACGAGGGTGGCTTGGTGAGCGCGTTCGCGATTGCGCGTAGCGTCGGGGATCACTTCCTGCCCGCGTACCTGCCCATTCTCGAGCGGCGCAGTGATACGCCGTTCGGCGAACGCGAGCGCGACTTCCAGGCTTACCGGCGCGCACGCTACGTCGAATTCAACCTCGTCTACGACCGTGGAACGTTGTTCGGACTGCAATCGAATGGCCGCACCGAGGCGATCCTGCTGTCGATGCCGCCGCTCGCACGATGGCGCTATGAGTGGGCGCCGGCGCCCGGCACGCCGGAGGCGCAGCTTTACAGCGACTTTCTCCCCGTGAGGGAGTGGCTTTGACCACCGGTGCGGATGATCCGCGTCCCGCGTTCAGCGGTGCTGCAGCCGATGCATTGATCGAGCATCGTTTGTCGGGTCAGCAGGTCTATTCCGGTGCGCTGCTCGATGTTCGCCGCGATCAGGTTCGCTTGCCCGATGGTGGCGAGGCCGTGCGTGAATACATCGTGCATCCGGGTGCCGTGTTGATGATTCCGGTTCTCGATGACGGCGGATTGATTGCCGTACGCCAGTTCCGCTATCCGCAAAACCGCGCATTCATGGAGTTTCCCGCCGGCAAGCTCGACGCCGGCGAGTCGCCGCTTGCAACGGCCGAGCGGGAGCTCGTCGAGGAAGTGGGCTATTCGGCGCGGCAGTGGACGCGGCTTGGCGTCATTCATCCGGTGATTTCGTATTCGACCGAGGCGATCGAGATCTACGTCGGACGTTTTCTGTGGCACGTCGGCGCAAAGCTCGATCCCGGCGAATTCCTCGATGTCCTTCGCTGCACGCAAGCCGATCTCTACGCGGCC
>DASSVX010000231.1:0-5068 GCA_035705655.1 Casimicrobiaceae bacterium | reverse complement strand
CGCCTTTCGCCCGCAACTATCGGCGTTCCCCGATGCGTGATCGGCTGAACTTGGGCGGCGCGCAACGGTCTGTTGCTCCAAGCGTGCGCCACGTGCCATTTCGCGCCTCCCGCTCCGGGACAGCCGCTCGGCATCGCAGGCAGCCGCACCCGCCGTTCGGCGGGCATAACAACGACGCGAATCAGGGACTGCCGGCGGATGGGTGATCGCGAAGTCGATCAGGAACTCGTGCTGCGCGCGCAACGGGGTGACAAGCGCGCGTTCGAGCTCCTGGTCGTCAAATACCAGCGCAAGCTGGGGCGACTCCTGTCCCGGTTGGTGCGCGACCCGGCGGAGGTCGAGGACGTGACGCAGGAAGCCTTCATCAAGGCGTACCGCGCACTGCCGAGCTTTCGCGGGGATAGCGCGTTCTATACATGGCTTTATCGCATCGCGATCAACACGGCCAAGAACTACCTGGTCGCGATGGGCCGGCGGGCGCCGACGTCGACCGGGTTCGACCACGAGGATGCGGAGAGCTTCGAGGATGCGGAACAGCTGCGCGATTCGGCGACGCCCGAGGCCGAGCTGCTCGGCAAGCAGATCGCGGCGACGGTGAATCGCGCGATGGAAGAGTTGCCCGACGACCTGCGCACGGCGATCACGTTGCGCGAGATCGAGGGGTTGAGTTACGAGGAAATTGCAAGCGTGATGAACTGCCCGATCGGCACGGTGCGATCGCGCATCTTTCGCGCACGAGAGTCGATCGCGGCCGAGCTTCGGCCGCTGCTCGGCACCGACGAAAACCGGAGATGGTGATGAACGAGCAAATTTCGCGTCTGATGGATGGTGAGATCGACGCGACCGAAATGGATGCGGTCTGCACGACGCTTCGGACCGACGCGGCGATCGCCACGTGGAACTGCTATCACGTGATCGGCGATGCGCTGCGCAGCGAAAGCGCGGTGACGCGAAACATCGCGTCCGCGATCTCGCGCAGGCTCGCGGACGAGCCCGCGATCATCGCGCGAACGGCCGCACGCCCCTCGGGTCCGGCGGCATGGGCATGGGCCGCGGCCGCCTCGCTCGCCGCGATGACCGTCGTCGGCTGGACGGCGTACTCGATGGTCGACACGGCGCCCGCCGGCTTCGCGAAGGCGCGCGAAGCAGGCACGATGAGTGCCGCGCAAATGCGGCCGGTCACGGTGCTGCCCGCCGACTACCTGCTTGCGCATCAGGAATACGCGCCGGCCAATGCGCTGCAGGGCGTGGGTCCCTATCTGCGCGACGTTGCCGCCAGCACGCCGGTGCGTGCTCCGGCTCCGCAATGACGATCCGCGGTCCCGGATAACCCTTGCCATCGGCGAAGATGCAGCACGCAACACGTCGTTCCCGACTCATTCCCGGCCGGCTTGCCCCGGCCGTATTTGTACTCGCGCTCGCCGCGTCGGCGGCCCGGGCCGACGATGCGATGCAGTGGCTGTCGCGCGCGGCGCAGGCCGCGCGCCAGCTCGATTACGCCGGCACGATCGTCTACCAGATCGGTCCGCGGGTCGAATCGTCGCGGATCACGCATCTCAACGACGCCGGTCACGAATTCTCGAAGCTCGTGAACCTCGACGGGCCCGCGCGCGAGGTCGTGCGAAGCGACGGCGAACTGCGCTGCTACTACCCCGACGCCAAGCTGATGCGCATCGAGCCCGGCACGTTTCGCAACGTGTTCCCGTCGCTGCTTCCCGAGCAGCAGCAATCGCTGTCGCGCTATTACGATTTCCGCGTGCTCGGCGAAGACCGCGTCGGCGGCCGCGCGGTGCAGGTGGTCGTGTTCGATCCGAAGGACGGGTTGCGCTACGGCCATCGCTTCTGGTCCGACGCCAAGACCGGGCTGTTGCTGAAGGCGCGCGTCGTGAACGAGCGCGGTGACGGCATCGAGCAATTCGCCTTCAGCGACCTGACGATCAACGCAGCGATCGACCGCTCGATGGTGGCGTCGTCGTGGCCGACCGTTCCTCCCGACTGGGAGGTGCTGCAGAATGCGGCGGGCGACGTCGTGCCGCAGGACACCGGCTGGGTGGTGACGCGCGTGCCGCCGGGCTTCGCCAAGATCATGGAAGGCTATCGCAAGTTGCGCGGACGTCGCGAGCGCGTCGCGCATCTGGTATTTTCCGACGGCCTGGTCTCGATCAGCGTGTTCGTCGAACCCCTGATGGCGTCGTCGTCACCCGCCGGCGTCCTGCGCCAGGGGGGCCTCAACGTCTACAGCCTGAAGCAGGACGACTACCTGATCACCGTCATGGGCGAGACGCCGGGGGCAACCGTGCGCCAGATTGCACACTCGGTGATGCATCGATAACGGGGTCGGGCGCGTCGGCGCCGTACCCGAAGAGGAACGCATGTTCACGTCGTTGAAATGGTTCACGTCGTCCGTGCTGGGTATGCTCGTCGTGCTGATGCCGCTCGTCGCGCCGCTGCCCGCCACGGCGCAGGGGCGCCAGGGCGCGCTGCCCGACTTCACCGACCTCTACGAGCGGCAGGGGCCGGCCGTCGTGTCGATCGACGTCACGCAGAAGGCACGCAAGCAGCGCTTCCCCGACATTTCGGAGGATGACCCGTTCTACGAGTTCTTCCGCCGTTTCGGGCAGGTTCCGCGCAACGGGCCGGGCGGAGGCCAGCAGCGCGAATTCGAGACGCAGTCCACCGGCTCGGGCTTCATCATCTCGTCCGACGGCTATATCGTCACCAATGCGCATGTCGTCGATGACGCCAGCGAAGTGACGGTGCGCCTGTCCGACAAGCGCGAGTTCGTCGCGAAGGTGATCGGCAGCGATGCGCGCACCGACGTGTCGCTGTTGAAGGTCGATGCCACCGAGCTGCCGCGCGTCGCGATCGGCGATCCCGACAAGCTTCGCGTCGGCGAATGGGTGGTCGCGATCGGCAAGCCGTTCGGCCTCGAGAACACGATGACCGCCGGCATCGTGAGCGCCAAGGGTCGCGACCTTCCGCAGGAAAACCTGGTGCCGTTCATCCAGACCGACGTCGCGATCAATCCCGGCAACTCGGGCGGCCCGCTCTTCAACATGAGGGGCGAGGTGGTCGGCATCAATTCGCTCATCTATTCGCGCACCGGCGGCTACATGGGCCTTGCGTTCGCCGTGCCGATCGACATCGCGATGAACGCCGTGACGCAGCTTCGCGACAAGGGCCGCGTGACGCGCGGACGCATCGGCGTGCAGATCCAGGAGATGACGAAGGAAACGGCCGACGCCTTCGGCTTGAAGCAGGCGAATGGCGCGCTCGTCAACAGCGTCGAGAAGGACGGTCCGGCGGCGAAGGCGGGCGTGCAGTCGGGCGATATCATCCTGAAGGTCGAAGGACGCGACGTGCACTCGTCGAACGACCTGCCGCGCATCATCACGGCGATCCGCCCGGGAACGAAGGTGACCCTGAACATCTGGCGCAAGGGGACGGCGAAGGACATCCCGGTCGTGATCGCCGAAATGAAGGAGGACGCAGCCGCGGCCAACACACCGCGCCGCGGTGCCAATCCTGCGCCGAAGGAAAAGGCGAAGCCCAACCGGCTCGGCCTCGTGCTGTCCGATCTCACCGACGAGCAGCGCAAGTCGATCGATCTGCCGAGCGGCGGCGTGCTGATCGAGGACGTGGTCGGCGTCGTGCGCGGCAACGTGCAGCCCGGCGATGTCATCGTCGCCGTCATCCAGCGCGGGGCGCCGATCGAGGTGAAGACCGCGGCGCAGGTGAACGATTACCTCGCGAAGCTCGACAAGTCGGCGGCGGTCACGCTGCAGGTGCGCCGCGGCGACCAGACGTTCTACACGACGCTGAAGCCGGGCGAGTAGTCCGCCGTGCATCTTCGGCAGCTGACGCTGCTCACGCGCGCGTACTGTCACCTGTGCGACGACATGCGCGCGGCACTCGAGCCGCTCGCGGCCGAGGCGCGCACGACGATCGTCGAGCTCGACGTCGACGCCGATCCCAAGCTCGAGGCCCGATTCGGCGATCGCGTCCCGGTGCTGCTGGACGGCGACGCCGACGGGCCCGAGCTATGCCACTTCAGGCTCGATCACGAGCGCGTGCGCGACGCACTCGCGATCACACCGAAGTAGGGTCAGAGACGACTTTCGTCGCGCGCGTGCGCTGCGGCATCGCGACCCGATCGAACGTCGTCTGCGGCCCTTTCCCATCCCCACTCGCCGAGCGTCGAGCGCGGCGCGCCGGCGAGGTCGTCGACGAATGCCGGCCGCTCGAATGCAGGCAGCGCCGCAAGCCGCACGCCGGGCAGCACGTAAGCGAGTGCCGCGCGCGTGTCGGCGTCGGCCATGGCGCCGGCAAGCGCGTCGCGATCGACGCATGCAGCCGCGCCGCCCGCCACGCGCAGGTAGACCCGGCCGCACGCCTGGTCGGCGAAGTTGACCGTGGCAAAGCGCTCGATGCACTGGCGCAGGAACCCGGCGTTGTTCGCGGGATCGAGCCGTTGCGCATCCGGATAGAGCGACGCCGGGCCGGTTGCGCCGATATCGACGCGGCGATAGCGCTCGACGTCGAGCAGGCATCCGACGTCGAGGATGTTCATCGTGTCGTTCCAGCCGAACGCAACGGTACGCGGGTGCGCCGGGAGCCGCACGCTGTTGTCGAGGAATTCGAAGTGCACGCGCTTGTCGCGCCGCGCGACCCAGGTGAAGAAGAGCTCGGGCATGCCCGAGTAGGCCTCGACGCCGTGCGCGAGCGTGTCGTCGACCGCCTTGTAGCGGCCGACCTCCAGGCCGCGATTCCATGCGCGCTCGACGAGTGACACCGGCGGCGTGATCATGAAGAACAGATAGAGAATCCGGCCGAAGCGCGTCAGCAGGTTGCTTCCGGCTTCGTCGGAATCGGGCGCGAAGCTGTCGAAGCGGAAGCGGTCGATCAGAAGATGCGGCATCTCGCCGCGTGCGCCCTTTCGCGCCATGTAGCGGTCGAGCTTCTGGTCGATGATCCGAAGCTCCTCGCCGGTGAATGCGCCCGCATACTTGTCGTGCGATCCGAGCGATGCGTAATCGAGGAGCTGCTTGCGCCAGATGTCGGGACTGAT